>JAFGEZ010000013.1 GCA_016931295.1 Candidatus Krumholzibacteriota bacterium | reverse complement strand
CGACGCGATGCCCGACGATCGCCACGGCCGGATCACCCTCAAGACGGCGAACGAGGACGGGCACGTCGTCATCGAGGTGCGGGACGACGGTGTCGGGATGAACCAGAAGACGATAAAGCAGATATTCGACCCGTTCTTCACGACGAAGCGCGCCAGGGGCGGGACGGGTCTCGGCCTGGCGATCTCCTACAAGATCATCGAGGAACACGGCGGCACCATCTCGGTGAACAGCAAGCAGGGCAGCGGGACGGTCTTCCGGATCAGGATCCCCGCGGGCAGGACGCATCCGGCCGCCGGTGGGGGGAAGGCATGAAACGGGTGCTCATCGTCGACGACGACGTCGCCGTCACCAATTATTTCAGGGTGTTCCTCATGCAGACGGGGCTCTTCGAGCCGACCGTGGTGAACGACTCGCGCACGGTGGCCGGTCTTCTCGAGGAGAGCCGTTTCGACGTGATCCTGCTCGACATGGACATGCCGTACGTGAGCGGGATGGACATCATGCGGACGATGCGGGCGAAGGGAGACACCACGCCCGTGGTCGTCCTGACGGGCGTGAGCGACGTCGACATGGCGGTCAGGGCGATGAAGGTCGGCGCCTTCGATTACCTCATCAAGCCGGTCGAGGACGACAAGCTTCTCGAGGTGATCGACGCGGCGATGGAGCACGACGCCCTGCATCGCACGATCGAGGATCTTCCCGAGGAACTCTCGCGGGAGAGCCTCATCGACGAGGAGGCGTTCCGCAACTTCCGGTCGCAGGATCCGAAGATGATCCGGCTCTTCCACCAGGCCGAGAAACTGGCGGCGAGCGATCTGAGCATCTTCATCTGGGGCGAGAGCGGCACGGGCAAGGAGGCGGTCGCCAGGGCGATCCACAAGGTGAGCCCCCGGCGCAACAAGCCCTTCCTCGCGGTCGAGGCGGACGGCCAGGATCCCGAGCATTTCCCCTCCTTCTTCTTCGGCCAGGCGCGCGACTGGAGCGGCGCGCGGGAGGAGAGGACGGGGTTGATCGAGCAGGCCAACGGCGGCACGATCTTCCTCAACAACATCGACGCCCTCCAGCATCCGATGCAGGTCCGCCTCAAGCGGGCGATCCTGACGGGCGAGTACTACCGCGAGAACTCGACCGAGATCCGCACGGCCGACGTCCGGATGATCGTCTCCTCGACGCACGACCTGACGAGTCCCGAGTACCGGCAGAGCTTCTCGCGCGACCTCCTCTACCACCTGATGATCAACTCGATCAGCATACCGCCGCTCAGGGAGCGGGCCGTCGACATCCCGATCCTCGCCGCGCACTTCCTCGCCGAGGAGGCGGAGAAGGCGGGGAAGACGATCGAGACGATCAGCCCCGAGCTGCTCGAGATGCTTTCCGCGTACAGCTTCCCGGACAATATCCGGGAGCTCCGCACGATCGTGCAGGCCGCCGTCGCCAGCAGCGATGCGAGCGAGATCGCCGTCGAATCGCTGCCCCCGTACATCAGGCAGGCGATCGAGCCGGGGTGCGGCAAGCGGGGAGCCTTCGTCCCGCGGACGATCGAGGAGGTCGTTCGCGAGCACGCGCGACTCGCCGTCGCGCATTTCGGCAACGACCGCGGGAAGGCTGCCGATTCGCTCGGGATTCCGGCGGCGGAACTCGACCGTCTCGTCCCCGGCGACGCGTCCGCGGCGGAATGACGGGGCGAAACCGGCCGAGCGCTACCCGCGGCGGGCAAGGGGGCCGCAGCGGGAAGCCGCCCTTTTCGATGGACATCGTCACGCGCATGCGGATATAATCGGAAGCGAATCGCAACGATTCGACAAGCGGTGACGTATCAATCGACAGTCGAAATCATTCGCCGGGGGGAAGCGACCGGTTGTGGGAGGCGAGAGCGTGCGCGACGGATCGAGCGCATCGAACGGTGACGGCAGGGCGCGAATCCTCTTCATGGACGACGAGGAGATGCTCCGCCGCGCCGTGCCGCGGATGCTCGCCACCGCCGGCTACGACGTCGATTGCGCGAAGGACGGCGACGAGGCGCTCAGGAAATATCGCGTCTCCCTCCATGCGGGACGGCCCTACGACCTCGTGATCCTCGATCTCGGCGTCAAGAAGGGCAAGGGCGGGAAGGAGACGATCGCCGAGTTGCGGGAGATCGACCCGGCGGTCAGGGCGATCGTCTCGAGCGGCCGGCTCGCCGATTCCAACATGGTCAGCTTCGAGCAGTTCGGTTTCGCCGGCGCGATCGGCAAACCCTATACGGGATCGGAACTTCGTTCGGCGATCGAACGGGTGCTCGCCGGGTAGTTTCCCCACGAATCGGCCGATTCGATTCGGTTTCCACCAATAATTCGGCTATAGACAATGGGCTTGACAAAATTTTCCGTCCTCCGTACATTTACACCCTTCCCGACGGGCGTTCCCGGGGGAAGAATCCGGTTTCACGTCCGCCCGACAGGGTGCAGGTCAACCCGCCGCAGCCGAAGGAGGCTCAGATGTCCAAAGCTGTCGATGCCTTCATGAAGAAGGTACAGGCTCGCGATCCGCATCAGCCCGAGTTCCACCAGGCCGTGCACGAGGTGGTTTCCTCGCTGATGCCGTTCATCGAGAAGAATCCGAGATACCAGGACGAGCGGATCCTGGAGCGGGTCGTCGAGCCCGAGCGCGTCATCATGTTCCGCGTGCCCTGGGTGGACGACAAGGGCGAGATCCAGGTCAACCGCGGCTTCCGGATCGAGATGAACAGCGCGATCGGCCCCTACAAGGGCGGCCTGCGCTTCCATCCGACGGTCAACCTCGGCATCCTCAAGTTCCTGGCCTTCGAGCAGGTTTTCAAGAACGCCCTGACGACCCTCCCGATGGGCGGCGGCAAGGGCGGATCCGACTTCGATCCGAAGGGCAAGAGCGACGGAGAGGTCATGCGGTTCTGCCAGAGCTTCATGATGGAGCTCTTCCGCCACATCGGCCCGGACACCGACGTCCCCGCCGGTGACATCGGCGTCGGCGGCCGCGAGATCGGCTACCTGTTCGGCATGTACAAGAAGCTCCGCAACGAGTTCACCGGCGTTCTGACGGGCAAGGGCCGGAACTGGGGCGGCAGCCTCGTCCGTCCCGAGGCGACCGGCTACGGCCAGGTCTACTTCGCCCAGGAGATGCTGAAGACCCGCGGCGACTCGATGGAGGGCAAGGTCTGCACCGTGTCCGGCTCGGGGAACGTCGCGCAGTACTGCACCGAGAAGTGTCTCGATCTCGGCGCCAAGGTCGTCACGATGTCCGATTCCGGCGGCACGATCCACGATCCCGCCGGCATCACGCGCGAGAAGCTCGCCTGGGTCATGGAGCTCAAGAACGTCAAGCGCGGCCGCATCAAGGCATACGCCGACGAGTTCAAGTGCGAGTACCTCGAGGGCAAGCGCCCCTGGCACGTCAAGTGCGACGTGGCGCTGCCGAGCGCGACCCAGAACGAGGTCGACGTCGACGACGCCAAGGCCCTCATCAAGAACGGCTGCATCTGCGTCTCCGAGGGCGCGAACATGCCCAGCACGCCGGATGCGATCGACGTCTACATGGGCGCCAAGATCCTCTACGGGCTCGGCAAGGCCGCGAACGCCGGCGGCGTCGCCACGAGCGGACTCGAGATGTCGCAGAACAGCCTGCGCCTCTCCTGGAGCCGCGAAGAGGTCGACGAGAAGCTGCACGGCATCATGGTGGCCATCCACGAGCAGTGCGCGCAGTACGGCAAGGAAGGCGACTTCATCAACTACGTGAAGGGCGCGAACATCGCCGGTTTCCTGAAGGTCGCCGACTCGATGATCGACCACGGCGTCGTGTAACGCGATTCCCGGTCGTTTCCGCATGCGAAGGCGCCCCCTCCCAGGTGAGGGGGCGCCTTTTTTCGTGCCGTCGGGCCGGGTTCGGCGGGACGCGGGTTCCGTTTCCCCGATTTCGCGCAACTGGGCCTGATGGCCGGATGCGCCTTCCCGTCAGCGGTTGTTCCCGCCCGACGCCTTGAGCTTCTCGATCTCCGCGCGCAGCGATGCGACCTCGCGCTCGATCCGCTCGCGGGCCAGGGCCTCGGCGGCCGCCCGCTCGGCGGCCGTGTCGACGGCCCTCGCCGAAGCGGCGCCGGCGACCGGAGGCGCGGCGCCCGTGTAGTTCGTCGCGTCGACGAGGCCGTAGGAGCCCGGCAGGTAGACGAGGGTCAGCTGCATCTCCCACGCGGCGAGATTGCCCGAGACCTCGTCGCCGAGCAGATAGTAGGTGTACGTGCCGGCGCCGGAGACCTCGAAGAGCCCGTGGCAGGTGACGGGCAGGTACAGGGTCGTCGAGGCCTGGGAGGAGCCGACGTAGACGCTCGCCTCCTGGTTCGCCGGAAAGCCCGCCGCGTCGTCCGAGACGCCGAAGGTCGCCTCGCTCGCCACGCCGCCCGTGTGCACGACGCGCACCTCGGCCGTGGCGAGGACGAGGACGTACCCGGCGTCGGGGACGCTGATCGAGCGGGCACGGAGCGGCTCGATCCCCCCGGCCATGTTGAACCCGCTGGCGAAGGCCCGCGAGGCCACGCCCGGCTCGTCGAGGATCTCGGCGTCGCCGATCCCGTTCACCGGGAAGACGACCGATGCATTCCCCGTCTCGCTCATGTCGAGAACGGCGGAGTTCCCGTCGCCGTAGACCGCGACCATGGGATCGTACGTACCCCCCGTGTTGCCGTCGACGACGAACCCGGGAGCCGATGTCGAACGGGCGACGGAGAAGTATCCGCCTGTCCCGTCGGCGTCCGGCTGGATCGCGCAGAGCGGATCGCTCCCTTCGTCGAAAAGCTCGAGCATTCCCCCCTCGCTCGTCCCGAGCAGTCGGCCTTCCAGGGTGTCGTGACCGTAGAGGAAAAGTTGTCCGTCGTAGAAGGGGAACGGTCCGCCGAGCACGACATGGTTCGTCAGGAGGGAGTCCTCGACGATCGCCGAGCCGGCGACGTGAAGGGCGCGGCCGGGGCTCGTCGTGCCGATTCCCACCCGGAGGCCGTCATTGTAGAGATTGTCGTTCGCCGCCCAGCCCCCGCCGTCGTGGCGCAAGGTCTGTCCGGCGGAGCCGCCGGGGAGCGCGGCGCCCTCGGCGGTGAGCGACCGCCAGGAGGAGCCGTCGTGTCCCTCGAAGTCGCTTCCCGTCCAGCGGATCGTGCCTGCAACCGAGCCGGCGGCGTCGCCGATGATCACCGCGCCGGCCACTTCGAGCGTCTCGCGCGGGTACCGGACGCCGATCCCCACGTCGCCGCCTCCCTCGACGACGAAGGTCTCGCCGCTCCCCGCCTGGTAGAGGACCCACGCGTCGTCGGGGGCGAGGCTCGTGTACGCGTAGAGCGAATTCGACCGCATGTAGCCGAAGTACGGTCTGGCCCCGGCGGTGAGCGTGTTCGCCGTGATGCCCGCGTAGAAGTCGTTCGTGCCGCTGTAACGGATGCCGTTCTGGGGCGAGCCGCACACCTCGAGGGGGGCGCCGGGGTCGACGGTCCCGATCCCGACGCGCCCGCTTCCCGGAAAGACATTGGCGTCGCCGCGGACGGCGTCCGCGTTCAGGGCGTAGGGCACGGACGCGAGCGCCGTGCGCGGCGCGAGTTCCGCGCCGCCCTCGATTGACATGCCGAGCCAGCACGGCACGTCGAATGCGGGACCGAGCGGCACCGTCTCTCCGAGCATGACCGAGAAGATGCCGTCGCCCACGGCCACGGTGCGCACGCTCTCCCACAGGGGCGAGCCGCCGGAGGGGACGTCGTAGACGCGGAAAATCACCTCGTACGAGCCGTCGGGGACGGCTGTTCCCGCGCCGTCGGTCAGCACGCCCTGCCAGCTCAGCGTCCGCGGGACCGCCGCGCCGGCCGGTGCGGCGACGGCGAGCGCCAGGAAAGCCAGGCAGATCGCTCGTTTCATCGGTATCTCCTTTCGAATCGAAGGAACCCCGGCCCCGTCGGGCCGGTTGGATGGCAAACGGGGCGGAACGCCTCGCGTCCCGCCCCGTCCGCTGTCATGCGCATGCGCGATGTCGCCTCGCCGGCCCGGGTCGGGGCCGGCGCCTGTCGGCGCGTCAGCGCCGGTTGTCGTCCCGCTCGCGCTCGATCTCGGCGATGCGGGCGCGCAGGTCCTCGAGCTCCCGCTCGATCCTCGCGCTGTTCGCCGCCTCGGAGGCCGCACCGATCGCCGCGGCGTCGGACGCCGTCACGGACATGCTCCGCGCCTCGTCGTCGGGAACGTTCACGCCCGCCGCGGTCGGTTCGACCGTGCCGTAGCTCGTCGGGACGAAGAGGAGCGTCAGCTGCCGGTCGTAGGCGGAGAAGGCGCCGGAAATTTCCTCGCCGAGGAGGTAGAACGAATGCGAACCGGCGGTCACCGAGAAGAGGCCGTGGACGGTCACCGGGAAATCGTACACACCCGTCGGCAGCGCCGCCTGGAGGTACAAACCGACGTCCTGGTTCGCCGGCAGGATGCCGCTCGCCATCGATACGCCGAACTGCCCGGAGCTGTAAGTGCCGGTCGAGTGAGAAACCCGTCCCTGGCAGGTGCCGAGGGCGAGGACGTACCCGCTCGTCGGGCAGGTGATCGACTGTGACATGATGATCGTGGGGTCCGTCGTGAGGGATACCGACGCCGCGCCTTCCGTGGCGCTGGCCGCGCCCGGCTCGTCGATGATCTCGGTGTCCGAGATCGCCCCGGTCGGCAAGACGACCGAGCCGTCGCCGGTCTGGTCGGTGCGGAAATACGACGACGACGAGCCGGTGATCGACACGCGCGTCTCGTTCGTGGCGCTGTAGTTGCCGTCGATTGTGAAGCCGTTCGATCCCACGCTCCGGCGGACGTAGAAGTAGCCGCCCTCCCCGGAGACGTCGGCCTCAAGCCCCCCGAGATACGAGCCGGTCTCGTCGAGGAGGTCGATATTGCCGCCGTAGATGCTCGTCTCCAGCCTCGCCTGCGCGTCGCCGCCCAGGCGGAGGATCATCTGGGACTGGGTATCCGAGTCGAGCTGGGCGTTCTGCGCGAGGAGCGTGTCGGCCGCACGGATGCTTCCATCGACGTCGAGCGTGTACTCGGGGTCGGTCTTCATGACGCCGGTGTGGCCCGTGCTGGCGTCGAAGAAGAGGTAATTGGCGATCGTCGGGGTCCTGTAGTGCCAGAGGGCGAAGTCGTCATCGCCATTGGGGACGTAGAATCCCCATTTCTGCGTGCCCTCGGTCATGAACCGGAGCGT
>JAFGEZ010000012.1 GCA_016931295.1 Candidatus Krumholzibacteriota bacterium | reverse complement strand
GCAGTTCGGTTAGCGCGCCTGCTTCGGGAGCAGGAGGTCGCTGGTTCAAATCCAGTCGCCCCGACCACTCTTTTCAGGGGTCTTCAGGGTCACAGATCGGCGCTCCTGATCGCGACACTCCTCGTCGTTGTTTCGGCGTGTTCGCCGTCGCCGAAGTATCACGGCGGCAAGAGGCGCGAGAGGACGGTTCCGACGCCCCGGGAAACCCCGGCCCGCGTGGAGGCGCCTTTCGCCTTCACGCCGCCGCTCGACGGGTATCGGCCGGCCCGCGTGACGAGCCGTTTCGGTCCACGCCGCCATCCTCGCTACGGGACGAGGGAGTTCCACAACGGCGTCGACATCGACGCCGAGCGCGGCGAGATGGTGCTCGCCGCGGCGCCGGGCACGGTCTCCTTCGCGGGCAAGCAGCGCGGATTCGGCATGATCGTGGTCATCGACCACGGCAGACGATGGTCGAGCGCCTATGCGCATCTCGGGACGCTCGCCGTGCGGGCGGGCGAGAAGGTCGAGCGGGGCCAGGTGATCGGACGGATCGGGTCGAGCGGAAACGCGACGGGGACGCACCTCCATTTCGAGATACGCCGCGCCGGGGCGCCCGTCGATCCGCTCGGGTTCCTCTGATCCGGCGACCTGTCGCGCGAGAGTGGGCATGAAGGACCAGGAAGACATCGAGCAGCTGCAGAAACGGTACTTCCGGGATATCAGCCGGTATCCCCTTCTCACGAAGGAGGAGGAGGTCGACCTCGCCCGGCGCGTCCGGCGGGGGGACGAGGAAGCCCGCAGGCGGCTGATCATCAGCAACCTGAAACTCGTCATCACGATCGCACGGTCCTACGCGTCCTACGGCGTTCCCTTTCTCGATCTGATCGAGGAGGGGAATCTCGGTCTGATCAAGGCGGTGAGCCGGTTCGATCCCGAGCTCGGCTACCGGTTCAGCACCTATTCCTCCTGGTGGATCAGGCAGGCGATCGTCCGCGCCATCTCGAACCATTCCCGCACGATCCGGATACCGATACACGTCTTCCAGCTCATGACGAAATTCGTCGCGATCGAGGAAACGTGCCGCGATCTTCCGACGGAGGATCGGGCGACGCGTCTCGGCGTGTCGATGAAGAAATACCGGATGCTCGAGGAGCTCGTGCAGAACATCCGGGCGCTCGACGTGGCGAGCAGCATCGACACCTACAAACAGCTCGCATCGCGCTACGAACCGATCTCGCATTCCGATCCCGAGAAGATCATCATGCAGCAGATCGAGCACGAGCATCTCCAGGCGCTCCTCGAGCGACTCTCGGACCGTGAGCGCCTGATTCTCAAGATCCGCTACGGCTTCGAGGACGGGGAGCCGCATACCCTCGCGGAGACGGGAAAGGTGGTCCACGTCTCGCGCGAACGTGTGCGGCAGCTCGAGATGCGCGCCCTCAGGAAGCTGCGCTGCCTGCTCGATGCGGCTGCCGCCGAGGGCCCCGGCAACAAGGAGAACAGACGACGTGAATGAAAAGGTGAAATCGGCCATGCGATCGATCCCCGACTTCCCGAAACCGGGGATACTCTTCAGGGATATCAGCACGATCCTGCTCGATCCGGAGGCGTTCCGCGAGACGAACGACGTGTTCGCCGCCCGCTACGACGGCCGCCGGATCGACGCGATCGCGGCGATCGAGGCCCGGGGCTTCGTCTTCGGGGCCGTTCTCGCCGACCGTCTCCGGACGGGCCTCGTTCTGCTCCGCAAGCCGGGAAAGTTACCGGCGACGACGGTGTCCAGGAGCTACGCCCTCGAGTACGGCGAAGCGACGATCGAGATGCATGCCGATGCCGTGTCCGCAGGCGATCGCATCCTCCTCGTCGACGACCTCCTGGCGACCGGCGGCAGCGCGGCTGCCGCCGTCGAGCTGATAGAGGGGCAGGGGGGACGGATCGTCGAGATCGCCTTCGTCGTGGAACTGGCCGAGCTCGGCGGACGCGCCCGCCTCGGGGATCGTCCCGTCTTCTCGATCCTCTCCGACTAGGCGTCGTCGGCACATTTCGTTTGCCATGGAACCTCTCGGCGCGTAATATTCCGGGAGCCCGCAGCAGGCCCCGACGACGAACGCGGCGGGCGCAGGCGTCGCGGATACACGCCCCCGTAGCTCAGGTGGATAGAGCACCGGTTTCCTAAACCGGGTGTCGCATGTTCGAGTCATGCCGGGGGCGCCAGATACAGAAAAGGGAATCGGCTCCGCGTGAACGGGGTCGATTCCCTTTTTCCTAGAAAAAAACGAGACGCCGGAACTACACTGCGTGACGTGTCCGAACCACTCTTCAGAGGCCTGAGCAGCAAGATCGCTTCGCTTCTGAGATTGGCTTGAGAGCAGACGGATCACGACCGCGTAGTCGACCGTTGCCTCGTTTTGATACCGAGTATATACCTTCAATTGTGCATGTCAAGAAAAAAATACAGTTCATTATCACTTTGTATCAGTATATGATACAAGCGGTTGAACATGTTGCTTGATATATTCGATTAGATATCAAAGATGGCAGGACAAACAACGATGTGCAGTCGGGGCTCTGCGGGGCGACCGGTGCGCATATGAATATTCCCGCCGGATCGTCGCCGACCGGACGGGAACATTCATCTCTCTCGGAGAGCTACCCCACGATCACCGCAGCCACCACAGCAAGTCGATTATGAGCAGGATTGTGATCGGCAGCATGTGACCACCCCCAGTATCGGTTTGGCGTGTCTGTTCCGGTGTCATCCTCGGCTTCGTCACTGAAGCGTCGCTGCTGTAGTAAATAGCATACGCCGTGCCTTTACGGGCGTAAATGGGGCACATGCCGCGCTAACATCACTCCGGAATTGGATTTGCGGAATATACCGTGCCGCGGTCTGCTACTGGCGCCTTGCGTCGGAGAAGGAGGACGGTCATGTCATCTTTCACAATATTGTGGCCAAATGCGAGAAGCGTGGCAAATAACTTGTCCATCAGTTCATCGATGGATAAACGTGCGTTATCTCTGAAATATTGTATCAAATTCTGTTCCCCGAACGGTTCGCCGTGCTCGTTCTCCTGGTCGATGAAGCCGTCCGTGTAGATGACAAGAACGTCTCCCGGCCGCAATTTCACCATTCCCTCCCGGTAGGTGCTTTCCTCGTCGACGCCGATGAGGATGCCCCCGCGGTGCAACCGCTCGAGGCGTCCGTCTGCGCCGACGATGACGGGGGGGAAGGAGCCGCCGTTGGAGTAGTGGAGGGTGCCGCGCTCCTCGTCGTAGACCCCGTAGAAGAAGGTCGCGAACTTCGCCGGATCGCTCCGGCGGTAGAGCGACGCGTTGAGCGATGCGAGGACCTCGGCCGGCCCGCGACCGCGTACCGCCTCGGCGCGAAAGGACGCCTGGAGGGTCGTCATGAGGATCGTCGCCGGGATCCCCTTGCCGGAGACGTCCGCGACGGCGATGCCCACGCGCCCGGGCCCCAGCTCGAGCCAGTCGTAGAAGTCGCCTCCCATCTCCTTCGATGTCCTCAGTCCGGCGCGGAGCTCCGCGCTTTTCATCTCGGGAGGTCGGCCGGGCAGGAGACGTTCCTGGATGTCGCGCGCGAGTTGAAGCTCCTCCTGGAGACGATCCTTCTCGAGGGAATCGCCGTACAGCTGGATGCTCTTCAGCGCCGCGGCGCTCCGTTCGCCGACGAGTTCGAGCACCTCGGCCTCCTCGCCGGTATAGGGCGCGCCGCTTCCCTTGCGCCCGAGAAGGAAGAAGCCGAGCAGTTCGCCGTGTTCACGCAGGGGAACGACGACGGATGCGGCCGAGATGGACAGGAGCTCCCGCGATGCGCGATCGAGGCGGTTCGTCAGCCAGAGATGGTCGAAATACTCGATCATGACCGGCTGCCCGTCCTCCGTCGCCATGCGCACGATGGCCGCCTCGGAGGGCAGGCTCGTCAGGGGAGGCCTCACGGACGCCGGTTCGCTTTGCGCATGGGTGTATCGCCCCTGCGCGTCGCGGAGATAGAGATGGACGGCGTCAGGCCTGAAGAGGTTCCGCATCTCGGCCGTCGCGAAGGAGGCGATCTCGTCGACGTTCATCATGCACTGGATGCGGCGCGTAAAGGAGACGACCTCCGCCCTGAAGATCTTCCTGCCACGGAGAAAGGCGCGGTCGACGAGACGCTGTACGAGTCGCCGGGCCGGAATGACCGCCATCGAGAGGAGCACCACGGCGGCGACGGCGACGACGGATCGGCCGAGGCCGAGCCGGGCGAAGGATTCGCCGGGGATCTGCACGAGCAGTATCCAGCCGGTCACGAGCAGCCCGGCGAGTATCAGCCCCGAGAGGCTTCGCCGGAAGAAGCTTGTCATGTTGAACGCGTCGTGCTTGAGGATCGCGTAGGCGAAGGAGACGATGACGAATGAGAAGAAGAGGACCGAGAGGTGCGCATGCGACATGGCGATCCCCGGGGCGAACTGCCGCAGGAGCATGACGACGATGAAGGGGACGATGCCCAGGAGGAGCCCCGCGAAGGCGATCCTGAACTTCAGCCGCTGGCCGGCGGGCGAGGCCCGCCACGTCCGGGTGAACGCCGCCATGGACCAGAGGATGTAGACCGGCCAGGAGAGGGCCGTCGCGGCGATCAGCACCGTGTCGTTCCCCGCGTGCATCCCGAAGGTGTACCGGTAGAGCGCCATGACGAATGTCGACACGAAGAGGACGGCCGGTGGGAGATAGAGGACCCGGACGGCGATCGAGCGCCGCGTGCCCCGCCTGATCTCGGTGCCGGGGAAACGCAGGAAGAAATGGAGGAAGGTGGCGGGGAGGAAGATGATGCTGAAATCGTAGATTAGCTCCCCGGCGATATGGAGGAAGGGGACGCCGGTCGAGGGCCGCTCGGTCATGATGAAGGCGAAAAGGGAACAGTTGACGAGGAAGAGGACGCCGAGCACGTCCGGCCGGCGGAGAAAGACGATGATGCCTGCCACGACGAAGATCATGCCGAGGATGAAGAACGCCGTTTTCCGGGCGATCCGGTCCGGTCCCGCCGCGGCGCCCGCGACCGGCGCATCGAAGATCGAATCGCCGCGCGCGATGGTCCACGTCCTCGTCTCGCCGATCCGCCCCGTCGACTCGAGACGGCGGAAGTGGTTGAGGTTCCGCGGGACGACGCCGCCCACTGCGAGGATGCGATCGCCGCGTTGCAGGTCGAGTCCGGCGTTGGGGCTGTCCGGCGCGATCTCCTGGATGATGAGGTTGCGATGGTAGATACCGGTGTACGGAGCGCGCGGGATTTCCCGGGCCCCCGGGACGGCGAGAAGCGCGATGAAGAGCGCGCCGGCGACGGCGCCGGCGCGAAGGAGTCCGTTCACGGCCCCTCCTTCGGTCCGGTTGATGCCGATCGTGGGAAGTCTGGCGGGGAAATCGCTGGCTGTCAACAGGTTTCCGTGAGGTCTCCGCCTGATTTCCCTTGAAAAGACAGCGGGTCGCGTGTTTATTATAGATAGCAACAGGAGGTCCGCCAGGTGTCGAAACGACTGAGCAGAAAAGAGATCAGGGAGGACCGGTTTCTCACCACGACCGTCGAGGCGTGGGAGTACCTCCGCGAGCACCAGAACACGGTGTTCGTCGTCCTCATCGTCATCGTCGCCCTCGTCGCCGGGGGTTTCTGGCTGAACGGCTCGCGTTCGCGTTCCCACGAATCCGCCGTCTCCCAGTTCGCGGAGGGAGTGAGTTCCTACCGGGGCGGGGACGTCCGGACGGCGGAGGAGATATTCAAGCTCGTCGTCGAGCGGTACGGACGCCTCCGCGAAGGGGCCCACGCCGAGTATTTCCTCGGTGTGTGCGCCCTGCAGGGCGGACGGAACGCACAGGCGATCGAGGCCTTCGACCGGTATCTCCGGCAGTCGGGGAAATACCCCTTCTACCGGGACGCGGCGAAGGACGGCAAGGCCGTCGCCCTCGAGAACGAGCGTCGCTACGCCGAGGCGGCGGAGATCTACCTCGAGATCGCCACCCATCCGGAGACGAACGACTTCATGGCCGCGCTCTACCTCGAACGCGCCGCGGAGACATTCAAGCTCGCCGCGAACGTCGATCGGGCGATCGGGATCCTCGAGATGCTTCTCGAGAAAACGGACGGTCTCGAACGCCGCGACATCGAGACGGAACTCGAGATCCTTCGCGGCTAGGACACGGGGAAGGAGACCGGATGGAAGAGACGCCGCGCGAAGAAATCGTCGGCGAGGCGGAACGGCCCGAACCGGGCGAACGGTCCCGATGGATCGCTGCCGTCGCGTACGTTCCCTTCGTCTGCTTCTTCTCGCTTTCGAAGGGGGGGGACGATCCCTTCGTCCATTACCACGCGAGGCAGGGAGTGCTGCTTCTCGTCGCCGAGGTCGCGCTGGTGATCCTCGCGATCATACTCGAGCTGACCCTCGGACGCCTGCGGCTCTTCGGTCTCATCGTGGTCGGACTCGTGCAGCTCGTCACGTCCCTCGCGGCGCTCGTGCTCGCCGTCATGGGGTTCGTGAAGGCGCTGTTCGGGGAATACTGGCATCTCCCGCTGCTCGGCGAGCATGCGCACCGGGTGCCGGGACTCGGGGCGGAGGATCGATAAATCTTCTTGACACGCGTTCGAGGCTGCGGCTACATTCGGGCGGAATCGGGCACGACGCATACGAAACCGGCACGGGGAAACGTGAACGAAGGAGGAGAACGATGAAGAAACTGTCATTGAGCGCATTCCTGGTGCTTCTGCTGGCGTTCGGCGCATCGGCGCACGAGGGCTCGATCGGCCTCTACGGCACCCTGAGCCACGCGGCCTGCGACGAGGACATCACCCAGTTCGTCGCTGCCGACATCACGATCTTCTACTACCGGAGCGACGCCGGCCCCGACGGCATCAACGGTGCGCAGTTCATGATCGACATGGGCGGCGCGGTGGGCGCCGTCGATTACATCGAGCAGGCGACGACGTGGCCGGCCAACACCCTCCAGCTCGGCACGAGCATCTACACGGGCATCTCGACGGTGTGGCAGCAGGAATGCTACGGCGCCAGCTCCGACTGGATCTGGATCGGCACGATCAACGTCATCTGGATGACGACGTCGACGAAGACCATCACGGTCGTCGCCGACCCCGGGGCGATCGATCCGAGCGCGCCGCACGTCTCGATCTGCGATGTGGCGAAGACGCAGGTCAACGTCCTCGGCGGCTTCTACCTCGCCTGCGACCCCACCGACCCGTCCTGCTCGTGCAACACGGCGACGGAGGGCTCGACCTGGGGCGCGATCAAGGGGATGTACCGGTAACGGAGAGATCCCGCATGTTTGAACGAATCGGGGGCGCGGGCCGCACGGCTCGCGCCCCTTTTCCATGCTCCCCGGCCCGGGCGGGCGGGGGAGAGGGCCTCATCGGGACGGGGAAATGACGTCGACAACGATCGGACACGGGCACGCACGGTTCCTGGCCCTGACCGCGCTCCTGGTTGCCGGGGCCGGATGCGACGGCGGTGCGGTGAACCCGCGCGACGACGCCCGGGAGCGGCTCGTTCGGGACGCCTGCCTGACGGTCGAATCCGCGGCCTCGGCGTTCCGTGCCGACGCCGGCAGATGGCCGGCCGGCCTCGCCGACACGACGGCGGCGGGGAAGAGTCTCGTCGACCTCCTCCCCGGCGGCCTGCCCATCGAGAACGCCTGGACCGGCGAACCGACCGAACCGCGACCCCCGGAGCCCGATCCGCCGCCAGGGGCCGTCGTCTACGCGCCGATCGGTTTCGGGGGCGCAGGCTACCGGGTCACCGGTTACGGCGCGGACGCGGTCCTTCTCGTCCTCGACAACGTCGCCGATCTGGAAGAAACCACGATCGCGAACTGTTTCGCCGTCCAGACGACCGCCGAGACATGGGCAGCACTTTCCGGAGGATTCTACCCGTCCGATGTCGGTGTCGACGTCACGCCCGGCGGCGACACGATGATTGACCTCCTCGACGGCGGGCGCCTCCTCGTCAATCCCTTCACGTGCGCAGCCACCGAGCCGGTCGACGGCGCAGCCGCGACGCCCGGAGCGACCGGATACCTGGCGATCCGTGTCCTGGCAGAGCCCCGCGGTTACACGATCACGGGCGCCGGCGAGACGGGGCGCATCATCGTGACGATCATGAAGTCCGGAACGGGCGACTCGACGGTCGTCATCGATCGATGAGGGAGGCCGCGGCAAACGACGAGCGCCCTCCCGATATGGCGCATAATATATATTATGTTAACCAACGTCCGTCTTTCATCCGTTTCCTGCTCGAAACCCCTTCCGTGATACGAGAATGCGAAACGGGCGCTCCCGCGGCGCCCGTCCCCGTATTCATCCGTTTCTTCTTCACGTGCCGCTTCAGGCGACGACGATATTGACGAGTCGGTCGCGGATGACGACGATCTTCCTGATCGTCCCGGCGGCGACGATCTCCGCGATCCGTTCGTCGGCGAGCGCGATCCGCTCGAGCTCGTCCCGGGCGGCGCCTTTCCCGGCTGCGATCCGCGCCCGCACCTTGCCGTTCACCTGGACGACGAGCTCGAAGGTTTCCGACGCAAGATACGCCTCGTCTGCTTCGGGCAACCGCTCGGTGAAGATCGATCTCTCGTGGCCGAGTCTCGACCAGATCTCCTCGCACACGTGCGGCGCCATCGGCGCCAGAAGCTTCACCAGGTCGTCGACGACCGCCCGCAGCAGATCGATCGACGCCGGCTCGCCCGCGGCGAATCGCTCGTTTCCCTCGACGAACGGGTAGGTTTCGTTGACCAGCTCCATCAGGGCGCTTATCGCCGTGTTGAAATGGAAACTGCCGCCGAGGATGTCGCGGCGGACCCGGTCGATCGTCCACTGCAGCTTGCGGTAGAGATCGAGATGCTCTTTGTCGTAAGTATTCGGATATAGCTGAACTTCCGTCTTCGCTGATCCGTCGAGATATTCGCGATGACGGCTGTAGAGGCGCCACACCCGGTTCACGAACCGGTGCGCGCCTTCGACGGCGCGGTCGTTCCACTCGGCGTCCTTTTCCGGCGGTCCGATGAAGAGCGTGTACAGGCGGACCGTGTCCGCGCCGTACCGGTCGATCAGCGGATTGGGGCTCACCACGTTCCCGTGGCTTTTCGACATCTTCGCCCCGTCCTTCGTGATCATTCCCTGCGTGAAGAGCCTCGCGAAGGGTTCGTCGAAATCGACGAGTCCCTCGTCACGCAGGAACTTCACGATGAACCGCGAATAGAGCAGGTGCAGGATCGCGTGCTCGATGCCGCCGATGTACTGGTCGACGGGGAGCCACCGGTTGACGAGCGCCGTGTCGAAGGGAGCCGATTCCTCGTGCGGCGAGACGAACCGCAGGAAATACCAGCTCGAGTCGACGAACGTGTCCATCGTGTCGGTGTCACGCTCCGCCGCGGCCCCGCATAACGGACAGGTCGTTTTGACGAACTCGTCTGCGGTCGCCAGCGGGCTCTTTCCGTCGCCCGTCGGCTTGAAGTCGACGATTTCGGGCAAGAGTACTGGCAGGTGTTCCTCCGGTACGGGAACGGCGCCGCAGGAGGGGCAATGCACCATCGGGATCGGAGCGCCCCAGTAGCGCTGCCTCGAGATAAGCCAGTCCTTGAGCCGGTAGTGCACGGTCCGCCTGGCCAGGTTTCGTTCTGCCAGGAAATCGGTGATTTCCTCCATCGCCTCGCGGTTCGGCATGCCGTCGAAGGGGCCGGAGGAGATCATGAGGCCGTCTTGCGTCCAGGCCTCGGTCATGCGGTCCTCGGCCGCGCCACCGGGGGCGATCACCTGTATCACGGGAATCTCGACGGGCGACTGGGAGACGAACTCGAAGTCCCGCTGGTCGTGCGCCGGAACCCCCATCACGACGCCGGTGCCGTATTCCATCAGGACGTAGCTCGCGAGAAAGACGGGAATCCGTTTCCCCGTGGCCGGGTTGATCGCGTAGCACCCGGTGAAGAAACCCTCCTTGGTGAACTCGGTTTTCTCGCGTTCCTCCATCTGGATGCGGCGGATCCGTTCGGCGAACTCGCGTCCCTCCGCCTCCCTCCCGCCCCGTTCGAGCAACTCGCCGGCGAGGGGGTGGTCGATCGCGATGACGATGAAGGTGGCCCCGAAGATCGTGTCGATGCGCGTGGTGAAGCACCGCAGGATCTCTTCGTCTCCCTCGACGGGGAATCCCACCTCGACCCCCTCGCTGCGGCCGATCCAGTTCCTCTGCATGACGACCACGCGCTCGGGCCAGTCGTCGAGGGTGTCGAGATCGTCGAGGAGCCGGTCGGCGTACTCGCGGATACGGAAGAACCACTGCTTGAGCTTGCGCGTCTCCACGGAGGCGCCGCACCGTTCACAGCCGCCCCCGACCACCTGCTCGTTCGCAAGGACGGTCTTGCACGAGGGGCACCAGTTCACCGACGCCTCCTCCCGGTAGGCGAGTCCGGCCTTGAAGAGGCGGATGAAGAGCCACTGCGTCCACCGGTAGTAGTCGGGCCGGCACGAAGCGACTTCGCGCGACCAGTCGTAGACGACGCCCCATCGCTCGAACTGCCGCTTCATGTTCTCGATGTTCCGCTCCGTCCACTCCGCGGGGTGGATATCGTGCTTTATCGCCGCGTTCTCGGCCGGAAGGCCGAAGGAATCCCATCCCATCGGGGAAAGGACGTTCCGGCCCTCCATCATCTTGATGCGCGCGAGCGCGTCGCCGATGATGTAGTTCCGGCCGTGCCCCACGTGCAGATTGCCCGAAGGGTACGGAAACATCATCAGGCAGTAGAACGTGTCGTCAGTGCGGCCGGTGTCGCAGGTGAAGAGCCCGTTCCAGCGACCGCGCCACTTCTCGTCGATCGTATCGAAGGGATAGAATTCCTCCATCTGTCCTTCCCGTCTCCTGTGCCGGTTTCGCCTCGCCGCCCACCGGCCACGCACGTCGCCCGTCGTCTCTCTCTTGGATAAACGGCCCCGATCAGGCCGGCTCGAGCAGACGCTCGAGTTTCCGTTCGATCTCTTCGCGGGACATGGCGCCGACGACCTGGTCGACCACCTCGCCGCCGTTGAAGAAGAGCAGCATCGGTATCGACCGCACCGCGAAGCGGGACGCCGTCGCGGCATTCTCGTTGACGTCGACCTTGTAGAAGGAGACCCGTCCGTCGTACCGTCCGGCGACGTCCCCGATGATCTCGTCGAGACGCCGGCAGGGCTGGCACCAGGTCGCCCAGAAATCGACGACCGCCGGCCGGCCAGGATCGATGACCTTCTCGTTGAACTCCCCGTCCGACACCTTCGTGATGGTCTTCTCGTTCATCCCCGTCTCCCGCGTCGGTGTCCGTCCGTCACGCGACGGCACAGGTCGTCTCGCGTTCCATCCTCTCGCCCCGCATCGAGTGCAGGATCGTCGCGACGAGCAGGGCGTCCTCCGGCATGGAAGAGCTTTTCATCGTCAACTCGGCTATGCGGAGGTTCTCGAGCCAGACGAGGATCTGACCCGTCTTGAACCTTCCCGCCTGCCGTTTCACGCGTTCGAACGCCCACCCTCCCCCGCCGATGCCCGCCTTCGCCTTGAGCAGGGAGAGGAAGTGGCGGATCAGGTGATACAGTACTACGGACGGCTTCTCCGCGCCAGTGCTGATTATCCGGCCGAGGAGATCGAGCGCGTCGGCTTCCCGCCCCGGAACGATGCGATCGATGAGATCCCACACGGCGTCGACCCGGTAGGAGCCGAGGATCGCAGTGATCTCCGCCCCGCTCGCGCGCCCTCCCTCGAAGAGCAGGGCGAGCTTGTCGATCTCGTTCTGGACGTCGTAGAGGTTCCCTCCCACGCTCCGCACGAGCACCGCCGCGGCGTCCCCGTCGAGCTCGACGCCCTGCCTGTCCGCCTTCCGGACCGCCCAGTCGATCGTGTCCCGCTCGTCGAGGCGCTCGAAACGGACGATCCTGCCGTGCGACTCGACGGCTTTCTCGATGGCGCGCATCTCCCGGGGCGGACGGATCCGCCGACCGCTCTCGTCGTGCGTGTTGAAGAGGAAGACGACGACGCTCGACGGCGAGGGATTCTCGCAGTATCCGACGAGTCGTTTCCAGCCGCCGCGCATCCGCTCGAGTTCCCTGATGACGAGAACGCGTTTCTCGGCGAGGAAGGGGAAGGAACTCGCCGTCGCCACGAATTCCTCGATGTCGGTATCGCTTCCGTACATGACGGTCAGGTTGAAACCGGCCAGGTCGCCGGGGACGTGCGTGGCGACGATCTTCGAGGCGAGCTCCTCCATGATGAACCGCTCCGACCCGGAGAGGAGGAAGAGCGTGTCCGCGCCCTCTCCGTCGATGTCTCGGAATATCCTGCGGTAATGCGACAGCGTTTGTTTCATCCTCACCAGTCCTCGATCATCGTCGAGAGGATGCCCTCGACGATCTCCCGGTAGACTTCCTTGAGCGCGTTCTCGTAGTTCTGCTGCGCGCCCTCGTCGAGGTAGTAGTCGCCGTGCGCCTTGACGCTCCGGTCCTGCCAGATGTACGAATTATCCTCGGGATTGAAGAGGGAGATCCGCAGGCCGATGACGAGACGGTACTGGTCCGCCTGGATCGACGCGTCGGAGCCGCGGTTGAAGGTGAACGGCACGTTCCGGTATTCGACGATCCGTCCCTCGAGAACGGCGTGGGCCTCGTCTCGCGCCACGACCTTCAGCGTATTGTCGTTGACGATCCCCTCGATCACCTTGTCGGTTATCTCGTTCTCGATGTCCGGCTCGGGCGTTTCGTTCCGGAGGTAGGGGATGGCGATCTGCTTGATGTCCTTCGCCGTCCGCGAGCTCGTCGAATAGTACCCGCACGAGCCGGCGGCGACCAGGAGGGCGACCAGAAGGGCGATTTGTCTCACCGTTCCTCCTCGCCCCCGTCGAGACCGTACTGTTTGAGTCGATACCGGAGCTTGTCCCGGTTCAGCCCGAGAAGACGCGAGGCGCCGCTCTGGTTCCCGTTCGATTCGCGCATCGCCTTCTCGATCAGTTCCCGCTCGATGTTTTTCACGAGTTCCTCGAACGCGATGCCGTCTTCCGGAAAGGCCCGTGCGAGGGCGATCTCGAGCGCCCCCGTCACGCGCGTCCCGGCTTCGGGCGCGCCTTCGCGGATACCCCCCGGCAGGTGCTCGGGGCGGAGGATCTCGTCGTCCTCGAGGAGAACGATCCGTTCGATCATGTTCTTGAGCTCCCGGATGTTCCCGGGCCAGGGATATGCCATGATGACGGCGAACGCCTCGTCGCTCACCTCGCGGAATTTCTTGTTGAACTGCCGGTTGAACCTGGTCAGGAAATGCCTGACCAGCGGGTCGATATCGTCCTTCCGGTCCCGGAGCGGCGGGACGTGTATCGGTATCACCTTCAGGCGGTAGAAGAGATCCTCGCGGAAGGCCTTCTCGCGCACCGCCTGGTTCAGGTCGCGGTTGGTGGCCGAGATGATGCGCACGCTCACCTTGATGTCCCGCGTGCCGCCGACGCGGCGAAAGCTCATCTTCTCGAGGACGCGGAGCAGCTTTACCTGGATCGTGAGGCTCATCTCCCCGATCTCGTCGAGGAAGAGCGTGCCCTTGTTGGCCAGTTCGAGGAGGCCGATCTTCTGTGTCCTGGCGTCGGTGAACGCCCCCTTCTCGTGGCCGAAGAGCTCGCTTTCGAGGAGCTCCTCGGGAAGAGACGCGCAGTTGATCTCGAGGAAGGGCTTGTCGTGCCGCGGGCTGTACCGGTGGATCATGTTCGCGATCATTTCCTTGCCCGTGCCGCTTTCCCCCTGTATGAGCACCGTCGTCGTGTCGCTCCTGGCGACGGTCTTCACCACGTCGTAGATCTCCCGCATCTGTGCCGATTCGCCGGGAATGTAGCTGTCGTCGGCGTCGATCTTCAGCCGGCGACGGAGTTGCATCACCTCGCGCGTGAGCTTCTGGGCGGCGAGCCCCTTCTCGAGCGTCAAGAGGAGTTGCTCGAGGTTCACCGGCTTCGAGACGAAATCGAAGGCTCCCTTCTTGATCGCGGAAACGGCCGTCTCGATGTCGCCGAAGGCCGTCAGCATGATCACGCCGATCTCGGGGACCGACTCCTTGATGCGCCCGAGCACGTCGATCCCGCTCATGTCCGGCAGCTTGAGATCGAGTAGAACGAGATCGGGAAGCTCCTTCCACGCGAGCTCGAGCGCCTCCTCGCCCGTGGCGGCGGTCAGCGCCTCGTAGCCTTCCTCGCGCAGGGTCTTCTCGAGGAAGAGGCGTATCGTATCCTCGTCGTCAACCAGCAGGATGACCGGCTTCAACTGTCTCTCCCTTCGGTGGCTGGCTGATGGGAAGGTAGAGACGCATCGTCGTTCCCTCGCCCTCCTCGCTCTCCACCGTGATTCGTCCCTGGTGGTGCTGCACGATGCTGTGCGTGACGAAGAGCCCGAGCCCCGTCCCGCCCCTCCTTCGCGAGAAGAAGGGCTCGAAGATCTTCTCCCGGTCGTCCGCCTTGATCCCCCGCCCGTCGTCGGCGATCGTGACGCGGATCATCTCCCGCTCCTTCTCGACGACGACATCGGTGTCGCCGCCCCGGTAGACCTCCGCCGAGACACGGACGATTCCGGCGCCGTCGACGGCCTCGGCGGCGTTCTTGAAGAGATTGATCAGCACCTGCACGATCCGGTCGGAATCGACCTCGATCTCCGGCAGAGTATCATCGATATCGATGCGGAAATCAATCTCCTTGTCCCCCGCGACCTCGATGGCGGATTTGCGGGCACGCGAGACGAGATCGCCCAGTTTCACCCACTGGTAGAGGAGCTGGTGCGGCTTGGCGACCTTGAAGAGGTCGGTGATGATCCGGTTGAGACGATCGACCTCGTTCATGATGAAGGAGAGGTTCTCCTTCTGTCCGGCGTCGAGACGCTCGTCCCTGTCGAGATACTGGATGCCGGCGGCGATCCCCGTCAGGGGATTCCTGATCTCGTGGGCGACCGCCGACGTGAAGCGCCCGAGCACGGCGAGACGGTCGAGGTGGCGTATCTCCTCCTCGAGCCGTTTGATCTGGCTGATGTCCTCGAAGAGGATGATCGCGCCCTGCATCCCGCCGTCCTCCCCGGAGAGCGGGGAGATGTTCATGCGGATCGGGAGGTGGATGCCGTCCCTTCCCTTGAGGTACGCCTCCTGCATGATGATCGGCGTCCCTCCGGCAAGCATCCGGTAGAGGTTCTCGCGATCGATCTCCTTCTCGATCGAATCGGTGACGAGAAGGTCCTCGATGCGCACGCGATCGGGGCCGTCATCCGGCATCCGGCTCATCTCGCGCGCCTTCCGGTTCGCCAGCGTTATCCTTCCCTCGAGATCGACCACGAATATCCCGTGGATCATCTCCTCGAGGATCTTGTCACGGAAGAGCTCCTCCTTGCGGAGCTCCTGGTAGAGCTGCCAGTTCTCGATCGTCGAGGAGACGAGCGAACCGACCGTTTCCATCGTCACCTGGTCGATGTTCGTGAGCGGCGTTGCCCGGTAGCCGTCGGTGACGACGAGAGCGCCGAGAAGGGGCATCCCCGGGCAGGAAAGACATTCCCGGGCGCGCAGGTGCCGCGCCTCCTTTACCTCCGGTCCGCCCTCACCCCTGCTGAGCAGGCAGTCCTCTGTCTCCCAGCATCGTTTCCCCTCCGCCGATTTCATCAGGGGCACGATGATGTACGATGACATCGTGCTCCCCGGGAAGATCGCCTCGCCGTCCGCCTCCATGAGCGGGTGCATCCGTATATCTTTTATGAGAAAGGGCTTGCCGGAGATGAAGGCGTTGTAGACGGCGCCGCCGAGATCCTCGAAACCGAAGCCGAGTACGCGCCTGATGATGCGCGTCGATCGTTCGATGCTGACGATCGCCTGGAACCTCGCCTTCTTCTTCCGCAGGATGACGAACGCGATCTCCTTGTACCCGACGCCGTGCACGAGGTAGTCGAAGACGGAATCGATCAGCTTCTTCTCGTCGAGGGACGAGATGATGCTCCGGCCGATCTCCTTGAGGCTCAGCAGCTGGATGTTCTTCTCGACGAGCTTGAACAGTGACCGCTCGAGATCGGTCAGAAGCGTCAGGATCATCCGGTAGAAGACGTCCTCTTCCGTGCCCTGCACCTGCCCCTCGAGGTAGAGTCCCTCCGACCGCAGGTTGCTCAGCTGTCGCTGGATGTGTACGAGACGCCGTTGCCGATTCCGGAGGCGCTGGGCCACGTAGAATGCCGTGACGATCCCCCCCGCCGGTATCGTGACCCACATCGGAACGGCGGGCGAGACGGCAAGGAGCAGCGTGTATACGAGCGCGATGAGGATCGATCCGTGCACGCGTTTCATGGTATCACCGGAGGTCGATTGTACGGGCGCGCGAACGCGCGCGTCAAGACAATCATCCCCTGCCGGAACGCTGGTTGTCGGGAAGGGAAGACGAACTCAGCAGGCGCCCTTGCCGGTCACGACCACGAGGACGGTCCTGAGGAGGATGCTCAGTTCCTGGAAGAGCGACATTCCCGTTATGTACTTGAGATCGAAGAAGAGCTTTCCCCTCATCTCGTCGAGCGACTGGGTGTAGCCGTTCTCCACCTGGGCGAGACCGGTGATCCCCGGCTTGACCGAGAGCCGCAGCGGGAATTCCGGGAGATCCTGCTTGATACGGTTGATGTAGAAGGAACGTTCCGGACGCGGCCCGACGATGCTCATCTCCCCCCGGATCACGTTGAGGAACTGGGGGATCTCGTCGATCCTCGTCTTCCGCAGGAACCTGCCGGCCCGGGTGATGCGCGGATCGTTCTCCTGCGCGAGGGCGGGACCGTCCTTCTCGGCGTCGCTTCGCATCGTCCGCAGCTTGAGGATGCTGAACGGGCGCCCCGCATGTATGGACGTGCGCCGGTCGTTCCGCCGCCGTTCCATGCCGGCGAGCACGGCCGATCTCCGGCGGTCGCCGCGTCGACGATTCAGGCCGATCCGCTCCTGCGTGAAGAAGACGGGGCCGGGCGATTCGGCCTTGACGATCGCGGCGGCGACGAGGAGAACCGGGGAGAGCAGGACAAGGGCCGATGCGGCGAACAGGATGTCGAATACACGCTTGACCCGGGCGATCCGCACGGCCCGTTCGAAGCCCCGGCGCCGCACCTCTTCCCCGAGCCACGATATCTCGTCGTGAACGGGATCGAGGCCGCGCTGGTAGGGAAGCCGTTGCGCCGCGCTCGACGAAACGCCCATCTCGTGACGGTAATACGAACCTTTGAACTCTCCTGCCATCTCTCTATTCACCCCTCCGAGGGTTCACCGGACACGAATAGACCTCTATGGCATATGATCATGGCAAGTTCCGTACCCCGTCATGGCTCCACCAGTGACACCCCGAGAATCCCGTTGAGACGGAAGGCGTAACATCTTATAATGATAAGCGTTATTAAATGCAAACAATACGCGGGGCATCTCCGGCGATAGGGGATTACCCCTATATATCCGGCGAATTATGGGCAAAAACCCCCACTAATTCGACTGCCCAATGAATTTTTCCCCAGATTGTGAGCCGCTTCGAATCGAGGCGTCCATCGAGGGCGAGTCCCTGTCGCCGACTATACGCGCCTGTGCTTTACTTTATACGAGTTTTCCCCGGTTGTCAAGAGTGTCGGAAACAGGTGATGTGCGGTCGAATCAGAAGCGGAGAACGACGGCGAAGCCCGTTTGCCGCGCTTCCACCGCCCAGCGTGCCTCCCCGTTTTCTTTGCCGGGGAGCAGGGTATCGAAAAGGCTGAGTCCCCAGAAACCGGCGAGAACGCCAAGGGAGATGTTACGGAAGAATTCCGCCTCATCCGCGTCGTCCAGGAATCGGGACGCCTCGGCATCGATGAGCCTGCGGTCCGATTCGTCGGCTGCAGCCGCGAGTCTGCGCCGCGCCTCCTCGTATCTCGCCGTATCGAAATCGAGATTCACCTGGTAATCGAGCGCGAGGAACGCGGCCGCCGCGGTCACCGTTTCGAAGAGGAAGCCGCGCATCTTTTTGCCCTGGTAGAACTGGCCGCGTCCCGGCCTGAGAAGCGAGAAGAAGAGGGCTTTCGGCACGCTCCGGCGACTCGAGCCTATCGCCGCGGCCTTCTTCCCTGGCACGGGCCTGACGCGGGGAGGCGGTGAGAGAAGGAAGGGATCGATCAACTGGTGGGCGTAGAGCGCGACCGTTACCGCGAGGAGCCGGTCGCGGTGGCGCTTCTGCGCGTCGAGATCGGTCGCGGCGATCCAGCGGACGCCCTCGAGGATCCGTTCGCGTTCCGGATCCGCCCCGATCGCGCCGTCGATGACGTCGAGCCGGTTCTCGAGGTGCCTCGCCTCCCGGTCTTCCCGGTAAAGGGCGCATCCGGACGCCGCCAGCGAGAGGAAATCGGAGAACGCGGCCGTCCCGTGATCGGTATGAGCCGTTCCCCACCCGGGAAACACCGCGTTCCGCGTCATCGCCGCGAATCGCCTGCCGCCGGCCCGGATCCTCCCCCCGTCTATCCCGAGAACGCCGATACGCGTCTCCAGCCCCGGACCGTCGACGGTCATACGGTAGACCGTTCCCTCCTCGAGCCCGCGGATCGTCAACGGCGTCGTCCCGGAGAAGACCGTGCCTCGCTCGAGCGCGACGTGAACGTCGGCATCGATCGCCGTGAACCGGACGCCGAGACTGTCCGCGCCGGCAGCGGGACGCGCCGGAAGGATCGCCGCGGCGATCGCCGCGGCGGCGATTCCTGCCGGCAACAATCTCACGTCGCGCCTCCGCCCGGTTCCTCCCCGCTCTCGTGGTAACCGTAGTACTTGTAATCGTAGTGGTACGGAAGCACCTCCGAGAGATTATTGACGACCACCCCGAGCAGGTTCGCCTCGGCGTCGAGCAGGATGTTCTTCGCGCGGAGGGCGACGTTGCGCGGCGTGCGCCCGGCAAGGAGGACGAGGATCACGCCGTCGACCTCGCTCGCGATCAGCATCGGGTCGCTGACGGGGATGACCGGCGCGCTGTCGACGATGACGACGTCGTGGTAGAACTTCACCTTCTCGAGAATCTCCGAGAGCACGTCCCCCTCGAAGAGGTGCGCCGGCGACTTGATCCTGCGCCCCGCCGGGATGACCTTGAGATTCTCGATCGGGGTATCCTTGATCGTGTCGAGGGGATCCGCCTCCCCCGCCAGGCATTCGAGGAGCCCCGGCTCCCGCGGGACCTGGAAGACCTGGTGCAGCCGGGGGCGCCGCAGATCCGCGTCGATGATCAGCGATTTCTTTCCCCGGAAACGCGCGACGGTGAGGGCGAGGTGGGATGCGACCGTGCTTTTACCCTCGCCGCGGTGCGCACTCGTCACGAGAAAGCTCCGCATGTTTCCACGCCCGTGCGCGTGGCGGATATTCGAGTAGAGCCGTCTCATCTCCGTCGCGATGGGACTCTCCTGGTCGAAGATCTCGTAGATCGCCCGCCGCTGTCCGTCGCTCACCGTTCCTCCTCCTGCGCGTCGAGCCGCAGCTCGATGCCGAGACTCGAACGCTGCAGGCGCTTTCCGTACACGTAGAGCGCCCCGCTCATGACGACGGAGAAGAGGATCACGCCGATCGCCCAGAAGATGACGAGACGACCGCGGCGCTTCTTCTCCCACGAAAACTGCTCCACCGTCCGCGGGATGGTGCCGAGCACGGGAAGCTTGAGAATGAGCTGGACCTCCTCGACCGACCGGAAGGAATCGTCGACGTACTCGGTCACGAGTATCGCGCCGATACCGCAGACCGAGCCGAACAGGATCGCGAGGAGGATGATCTTGATCGGATTGGGCTTGACCGGCTTGAAGGGACGCTCCGCCCGTTCGACGACGCTGATCCGCAGGCCGAGATCGGTGTTCTGGGCCGCCTCGGTGATCTGCGCTGATGTCTTCGATTCGAGGAAGGCGTCGTGGATCGCTCGATTGGTCTCGACCTCGTTCGTCAGCCGCGTCGCCTCCCGTTCGAGGATCGGCCTGCGGCGGACGTTCTCCCGGTACTGGTCGATGTAGCCCCTGAGCTTGCGCTCCATCGCCGTATAGAAATCACGGTAGGAGAGTTGCATGTAGTACTCGGTGATCAGCGGGCGGAGATCCTCCGAGAAATCGGCGTATTCGGCGGCGACGATCATCCCGATCCGCTGTCTGAGCTGTTCCCAGAGCCGTTCGCTTTCCTCGTCGGAGGCTGCGGCCGCCGCTTCTCCCTCGCCCCCGCCCATGACGATGAGGAGACGCTCCTCGGCCCTCGCGATGATCTGGTCCTGGATGTTCGCGACCGCGTCGTCGTCTCCGATGCTCTTCGTCGTTGGCACCTGGCTGAACACCGCCACCAGGCGCTCGCGCACCCGTCGGATCGCTATTTCCGTTCTTCCCGCTTCGGCGTGGAAGGAGTTCGTGCGCACCTCCGCGATATGAAGATTGCCCGCGTTGACGGGATTCGTCTCGACGTCGGTCGCCGCAAGTTCCCGCTGGACGCGAGACAGCTCACGGTCCGCGGCCTCGAGCTTCTCCTGGTAGATCGCCAGCTGCTCGTCGCTGAACGCGCCCGCCTGCCGGAGACCCTGCACCTGCTCCCGCTGGGTGACCTCGATGTAGAAGCGGGCGACGTGTGTCGCGAGTGCGTGGGCCGTCTTCGGATCGGAGTCGGTCACTCCGATCGTGAAGAGTCCCTCGGACGTGTTCTGCACGCCGATCTTGTCGCGGAGCATCGAGATGATGTAGCGCATCACCCGCTCATCCTCGGAGACGCCTGGCGCCCCGGGCCGACTCCGTATGATTTCGCGAATCCGGCCCGAGCGCTGCAGGTTGAGTCTCGTCGCGAGGGAATCGAGGAAGGAACGGCTGTGAAGGCGGGTCTCGATCATCGTCCGGTACTGCCGGTCCCGCGTCCTGTTCCGGTTGTCTGCCGGCGTGATATACCGGCCCATCGTGCGTCCGAAGAGATTCTGATCCTCGATCGACAGCAGCGTATATGATTCGTAGATGGGCGTGAGCCGCCTCACGCCCGCGACGGAGATCGCGACGGAAAGCACGAGGGGAACGATGAAATAGTATTTCTTCCGCCAGAAGATCTTCCAGTACGCATAGAGGTCGATCTTCTGCTCCTGCTCATCGGGCACGTACTTGCGAACGTTCTCCACGTCCTGGCCTCGCTACCTCGCGAGGACGGCGATGATGGTCGCCGCCGACGCGAGCAAGGTGATGAGAAACCGCGGATCGGTGAAGATGACGCGGAGGTAGTTGTTCTGCAACGGGACGCTCACGACGTCCGCTTCACGGATCTCCGGATTGTGGCGCTGGTCGCCCTCCTCGAGATATTTCCTGAAATCCACCGCGATCGTCATCGTGGTTCCGCCCGGCGCGCGGCGGATGACCTTCACCCGCGAGAGGTCGGCGTTTTCCGTCGGCCCGCCGGCTGCGAGTATCGCGTCGACGAGCCGCTTCTCGCCGGCCAGGTTGTAGGGCGCCGGCGTCACGACCGCCCCGATGACGCGGACCGAACCCGAGCCCGCGTACGGAACGGCGATTTCCGGGACGATCACCGTGTCGCCCGGACGCAGTTCCGGCAGGCTCTCGAGCGTCCCCATCTCGATGGCGCGGCCGATGTCCACGACTTCGGTGGGCGTTCCCTCCTCGTCGGCCCTCACGATTCGCACGGCATCGAGCGCCGCGTTCGTCTGGGTTCCTCCCGCCTCGCGGATCGCCTCCCAGACGTTCGGCGCGTCCGCGAAATCGTATTTTCCAGGGCTCAGAACCGCCCCGTGGACGTAGACGATCCGCCGCGCCTCCTCGCCGACGAGCGTGAGTCCGACATCCGCGACGCTCGGGTAGATCTCCTGCAGCCGCCGGAGTATGGTCGAACGGGCCTGTTCGACCGTCAATCCCTGCAGGATGACGTCGCCGACGATCGGGATCGTCACGGCGCCGTTCTCGGCGATCACCAGGCTTCTCGCGAGTTCGCGGCGCTGCGGCACGACGAGTTCGAGTCTGTCGCCGACACGCAGGCGGACCTGCGCGACCACGGGTCCCGCGAGGCCGAGCAGGAAAACGGTCGCCGCGAGAATCAGTGCCATTCGCGTCTGTTGCAGCTTCATCTCTCTCCCCTCGGTTCCGACAACGTTACGAACCGTCCCGATGCGTTGTAAAGAGAAAAAGAGACGTCACGCCCCGGACGAGCGGCAGTACCAGTCGACCGTTCGCTCGAGACCCTCCTCGAAGGAGACGACCGTATCGTATCCGAGCAGGTCGCGAGCCATGCCGATGTCCGCGAGTGAATGCTTCACGTCGCCGGGCCTCGCCTCGGCGTAGATCGGTTCGACCCTCGTTCCGATCAGTCCGGCGAGTCTCCCGAACAGATCGTTGAGGGTGTAACTGCCGCCGCAGGCGACGTTGACCGTCTGGCCCGCCGCCCCGGCGCAATTCGACGCGAGCAGGTTCGCCGAGACGATATTGTCGACGTAGGTGAAATCGCGGCTCTGCTCCCCGTCGCCGAAGATCGTGGGGCGCTCTCCCCGCAGCAGGCTCGTCACGAAGATGGGGATGACGGCGGCGTACTGCGATCGGGGATCCTGCCTCGGCCCGAAGACGTTGAAATACCGGATGGAGACGGTGGGAAGGCCATAGACCCCCGCATAGACCGCGCAGTACCGCTCGGCGGCGAGTTTGCTCACCGCATAGGGAGACAGCGGTTTCGGCGCCATTTCTTCCTTCTTTGGCGAGACTTCCGAATCGCCGTAGGCCGAGGAGGAGGCGGCGTAGACGAACCGCTTCACTCCCGCGCGCCGTGCCTCCTCGAGAACGACGATCGTTCCGCCGACGTTCACGTCGTTGACGAGCGCCGGTTCCTCGATCGAGCGCGGCACCGATGCGAGCGCCGCCTGGTGAAGCACGTAATCGACCCCGTCGACCGCCCTGCGGACGGTGGCCGCATCGCGGATATCACCGCGAATGAACGTAATCGACGAACGGAAGCTCTCCATGTTCGCCTCGTTTCCCGTGGAGAGATCGTCGAGGACGATCGTCTCCTCCCCGCGGCGAACGAGCTCCTCCGCGATGTTCGATCCGATGAATCCGGCTCCGCCGGTGACGAGATACGTCGGCATGGTTCCTCCCCTGATTCCCCGTGACGGCTCCTAGAGCCGTACGATATTCTTTCCCGCTCTCCCCTTGAGCGCGTTCCGCGTATCGAAGACGAGCGGCGCGTTCTTTACGAGGAGATCGTAATCGACGTCGGTGTGCCCGGTGACGACGATCACGCAGTCGGTCGCGGCGATCCGTTCCGGCGTGAAATCGATCCGCTCGATCATTCCCTCCATCTCGTCGAGACGCGAAACGTGTTCGTCGTGGAAGGAGAGGACGGCCCCCATCCGGTCCAGGAGCCTGATGATGTCGTATGCCGGCGATTCCCTGGTGTCGTCGATGTCGTTCTTGTACGAGAGCCCCATGATGCAGATCTTCGACCCCTTGAGACACTTTCCCCTCTCGTTGAGCGATTCCGAGACGCGCTGCACGACGTATCGCGGCATGTCGCCGTTGACGACCCCCGCGAGCTCTATGAACCGCGCCTCGATCCCGCTCTGCCTCGCCTTCCACGAGAGATAGAAGGGATCGATCGGGATGCAGTGCCCGCCCAGTCCCGGACCGGGATAGAAGGGCATGAAGCCGAACGGTTTCGTCGAGGCCGCGTCGATGACCTCCCAGACGTCGATCCCCATCCGGTGGCACATGACGGCGATCTCGTTCACCATGCCGATGTTGACGCTGCGGAAGGTGTTCTCGAGCAGCTTCACCGTTTCCGCCACCCGCGACGAGGACACGGGCACGGGATTCATCCTCGCCGAACGGTAGAGCTCGACGGCGATCTCGGTGCAGTTCGACGTCACGCCGCCGACGACCTTGGGGATGTTCCTCGTCATGTACGTCTCGTTGCCCGGATCGACGCGCTCGGGCGAGAATGCGAGATAGAAATCCCTGCCCACCACGAGCCCGGATTCCTCGAGGATCGGCAGCATGACCTCCTCGGTGGTCCCTGGATAGGTCGTGCTCTCCAGGATGACGAGCTGCCCCGTGTGGAGGTATTTCCTGATCTCCTTCAATGCCGAGAGGATGTAGGAGATGTCCGGATCCTTCGTCTTCCTGAGCGGCGTCGGCACGGCGATATTTATCGTATCGATGTCCGAAAGGACGGAGAAATCGTCGGTCGCCCTGAGCCTGCCCGCGTCGACGACCGCCTTGAGGTCGGCGTCCGACACGTCGCCGATGTAACTCGATCCCGCGTTGACGAGATCGACCTTCTCCCTGACGACGTCGATCCCGACGACGGTCAGTCCGGCCCTCGCGAATTCGACGGCCAGCGGCAGCCCGACATATCCGAGGCCGATGACGCCCTGGGTGCCCTGCCGCTCACGGAGCTTCTGCTTGAGGTCCAATATCGCCCCCCTGTAAAGCCGTTCATTCACAAACAATCGTAGACTATACCATCGACCGCTCGAGGTCAAAGGTTTCGAGGCGCTTCCGCCTTTTCGCCGTAGGTGCGTATCGCGTTCTTGCCCTCGGACTTGGCACGGTAGAGCGCCGTATCCGCCCGTTCGATCAGTTCCTCGGCCGAATGCGCGTCCCGCGGGTAGCAGGCGATTCCCATGCTGCAGGTCAAGAGCTCCGCCCGCTGCCGGTCGAATTTGAAGCGGCGTATCCGCTCGAGGATCCGCTCGCCGAGGCGCAGGGCGCCCTCCTCGTCCGTCTGGGGCAGAACCAGGGCGAACTCGTCGCCGCCGTACTTCGCGACGAGATCGATCTCCCGGCAGGAACCGGCGATGATCCCCGCGATATCCCGGAGGGCGCGGCTTCCCGACAGGTGGCCGTTGCGGTCGTTGTATTCCTTGAGGTTGTCGACGTCGAGCATGACGAACGTGAAACGCTGGCGGAACCGTCTCGCCCGTTTCATCTCGAGACGGAGCGAGCGCACGAGGAACCGGTAGTTGTACACACCGGTCAGCCCGTCGGTGATCGATTCGATCTCGAGCTTCCGGTAGAGAATGTAGTTCTCGAAGGCGATGGCCGCCTGGTTCGCCATGATGCCGAGGAGGTGGATGTCGTCCTCGCCGAACGGGGATCGCGACGCGTCGTTGATCGCGACGAGGATCCCGAAGAGGGACGATTTCGCCATGAGTGGCGCCGAGATGACCATCCCGCAATCCTCCTCGTCCTTCATGCATTCGTTCGCGAGCAGGGAGAGATCGAGCGAGAACACACGCTCCGTCCGCCGGGTGGACTGTCCCTCGCGTTGGAGCCAGTCGATGATCCCTGACGATTCGGGCATCTCCTCAACGGTCATGCGGCGCCCCCCGTCCCGCGATTCGGCCGCGTATTTCACGATGCGGTGGTTCTCGACGAGGATGAGGTATCCCTTCGCCGCGGGGAGAAGGTCGATGACGTTGTCGAGTATCTTCTGGAATATGACGCGGTTGTCCTTCCCCGCGCTGATCAGGCTCGTGATCTCGGCGAAGGTGGCGAACAGGATGTCCTTCTCGTCGATTGGTCGTGGCATATCTCTTTGTTCCCGAACGGGTTCGATACACGTTGCCGCCCGATATACCGCAAGAAGCATGCCACGCCGTGAACGCGTCGGACGTCCCGGGGCCTGCAATACGGATCCACCTCGTCCGGGGCTGTTCACTCCGTATCGCGCGGACGCGACAGGTAGCGTAAATCCTTGATATTCTTGTAGATGAATCTCACCAGCACGACCATGAACGCGCCGACGAGCACGGGAACGGCGTACCTGAGCGGCGCCGGCGCCCCGGTGAACCGCGTCGTGAAGAGGATGATGGACTGGTAGAAGAGTATCCCGAGGAAGACGAAGAGCACGATCTTTACCACGAGGACGGACATCGTCGCATAGTAGATCTCCCGCGTCCTGCGCCGGCTGTCGCGGATCGGAGAAGTGAAGTGCCGCCGGTCGGGGCGTCGCGATTTCATGATCATTCTCGTTCCTCCGGGTCGATCTCCTCGAATTCGGCGTCCTCTATCCGCTGATCGGTGAGTTCTCGATAGCGATCGGCGGCAACGGGGCCGTCTCCGGGTCGCTTTGTTCCGTCCCGCCGATCCGGTCGATTCATGCCACCGGGGAATGTTCCGAAGATCCATCGCCCGACGATGCGTGCGAGGTACCAGAGGCCGAACACGATGACGAGAAATCGCAGGAATGTCATCTCACCACTCCCGATACGCCGGCCGCTGCGGCGGTCACCTGACGACGGCGAAACGACCGGTTCTCCGCTCCATCGGTCCAGACGAGGGGTACAAGGCGATCCGGTAGACGTAGACGCCCCCGGCGAGATCGCCGATGCCGGGGAAGAGATCGCCGCAGACGATGCAGTTCAGGCCGGGGCTCACCGGCCGGCCGTATCCGGCTCCGATGCGGGCCTTTCCCACCGGTTCTCCCGAGAGCGTCAGGATCTCGACGACCATGTTCGCCTCGTCCGCGAGGTTCACGCAGAAAGCCGCCTCGTCGAAGGGAACCGAGACGGGATTCGGCTGGAAGGAATGCATGAGGAGGGCCGTCTCCGGCGAGCCGCCGACCGTGAAGGCGGCGGCGGATCCCGCGTACCCGGTCGCGATGCCGACGCTCTCCGAGGCGATCGTCGCGTCGATGACGTTCTCCCCGCCCTCGCGCGCCGAGACTGTCATCGGGATGTCGATCGTGGCCGCGCGAAGCGGCGCGGGCGTCTCGACGCTCCCCGCGTACAGGATGCGCGAGCCCGACGCGTTCTCGAGTTCGACCGACACGCGGCAGAGGCCTTCTCCCGCCGGCTGCCCGCCGATATTCCTCGGATTGACCCGTACTACGATCTCCTCTCCCGCCTCGAATGCCGTCGCTCCCCATTGGCCGTTTCCTGCGCGGATGATCACGTCCGAGGGAAGAATCGCCATCATCGGCGGGCCCGACGCGAAGCCGACGACGAACCCGACGAGCGCGTCGGCGATCTGCCCCGCCTGCTCGAAATCGACGTTGCCGATCGTGTCCCCGGCCGTGTGGTAGTACGGATAGAGTATGTGGCCGGTTTCACCGAGAGGTTCGGCGAAGGTCACCGCGGGGAGGTGCTGCCACTCGCCGTTCCATTCGTGCGTCCAGAAGGGGGCGTGGTCCCAGTTCGACGGACCGGGCTTCACGACGCCGATCCAGAGCCCCGGCGCCCGATCAGCGATGGCGTCGACGGCGAGCTCCGCGAGCCAGCCGGAGAGGTAGTCCGTGAGTATGCTGACCCCGCGTGGGCTTCCGTCGTCGTGCCAGCCGATCATGTCGAGGTTGAGGACGGCGAGGACCTTCCCGCCGCACTCGAGATCGCACGCGTCGACGTACTCGATCGACCCGAGCTTGCCCAGTTCCTCCCCCGAGAAGAGGACGAATTCGACGTCGAAGGGCGGCGGCGTTCCGCGGAGGAGCCGCGCGATCTCCAGCGCGGCGGCCACCCCGGTCGCGTTGTCGTCCGCTCCCGGGGCGGGTGCGGACATCCAGGTGTCGTACCAGCCGTCGTCCCGGACGCCGATGGCGTCGAAGTGCGCGGTCACGAGCAGGACGTCCTCCCCGCCGGCCGTGCCTTCGATCCGGACGACGATGTTCTCCGTCTCGACCGGATCGGTGCCGTAGCGCGTGTCGAGGACGGTGAACGCGCGCCGCTGCGCCGTCATTCCCGCGGCCCGCCCGAGCCGGGCGGCGAGGGAGTCCCCGATCTCCGGCATCTCCGCCTCCCGGAAGACGAAGCGACTGCGCGCCTCGCCGTTCGCCGGATCGACCGAGAGGAACCGGACGACGGATTCGAGCGAATCCCGTCTCACCTGCGGCCGGGCCGGCGCCGCCTGCAGAAAGACCAGCAACCCGACGAGCGCTGCGATTATCCGTTTCGACACGTCTGCTCCTCCCCGATACGGCAACGCCCGGCCTGTGCGCGGCCGGGCGTCGTCGTTCGTATCTGGTACGCCCGAGAGGATTCGAACCTCCGACACCCGGCTCCGGAGGCCGGTGCTCTATCCAGCTGAGCTACGGGCGCGTATCGTTTCTTCGAGCATCTCGGCGGCGAGCCGTTCCCGGAGCTCGCCCGGTCCGCCGAGCATGCGGGCGATCTCCCCGATCCGTTCCTCCCGTTCCAACGCGGAGGCGATCGCGATCGTCCGTCCCTCCCGCACGCGCTTCTCGATCCTGACGTGCCTCGACGCGAGCGCTGCCACCTGCGGGAGATGCGTGATCACGACGATCTGGTACCGCCCGGCCAACTCCCGCATCCGCCCGGCGACCACGCCTCCCAGATCGGCTCCGAGTCCGGCGTCGATCTCGTCGAAGACCAGGGTCGGTATGGCCCTGGTCTCGGCCTGCAGGGATTTCAGCACGAGGGTAACCCGGGACAATTCCCCGCCGGACGCGACTTCGGCAAGCGGGTGGACATCCTCGCCGACGTTCGTGCGGATCAGGAATTCCACCCGGTCCCGTCCGTCCGGCGATAAATGTATATCATACGGCGGACCGTGGAAAGCAGAATTTTCGAGTTGGGATATCTCCGTTTTGAAGAGCGCGCCCTTCATCCCGAGGGAGACCAGTCCGCGCGTGACCTCGCGGTCGAGCTCTTTCGCAGCCCGTTTCCGCGCCGCCGAGAGCTCGTCGAGACGCGGCTCGAGGCGCCGAGCGGCCTCTCCGACGCGGCGCTCTGCCGCTTCCAGGGCCATGGAACCGTCATCGAGCGCCGAGAGTATCCGGCGCAGCTCGTCCCGTTTCGCCACCAGACCCGCGCAATCGAGCCCGTGTTTCCGTTCGACACGCTGTATCGAGGCGAGCCGGCCCTGCAGGGCCTCGAGATCCTCCGGCTCCTCCTCGGCGTCTCCCCCGGCCCTCTCGACGGCGCGCCCGATCTCCCGCATCGCGATCCTCGCTGCCGCGACCTCCTCCTTTCCTTCCGTCCACCTCGCGTCGAGCGCGGCAAGCTCCCCGAGCAGATCCTCCAACGCGTCCAGCCCGCCGATGATCGACCCCTCCTCGCCCTCGAGAAGCGTCGCGGCGCGACCGAGGATCTCGATGTACCGGTGCCGGTTGGCGAGTATCGCGATCCTGCCCTCGAGGGATCGTGCGGTGTCCTCCTCGATGCCGAGTCCGTCCAGCTCGGTGAGCTGGAAGCGGAGGAAATCCTCCTGGCTCCGATGCGCCTCCGCCTCCCGTTCGAGATCCCGCAAGGCCGACCGCGCCTCGTGGAACTCCGCGGAGAGCCCGCGTACCTGCGAGAGAAGATCGCCGTAATCGCTTCTCGCATCGAGGTATGCGATGTGCGTGGACGGATCGAGAAGTTCCTGCTGGCGCCGCTGCCCGTGGAGTTCGAGGAGCGAGCCGACGATTCCCGCGGCATGCGCGTTCGTCGAAAGGATGCCGTTGACCCAGATCCGGCTTCGACCGGCCGTCGTCACCTCCCGCCTGAGGGAGATCGTCTCGTCGTCGTCCTCCATCCCGAGGCGATCGCGCAGCGGCACACCGCGCGGGACGGCGAACACGCCCTCGACGACGATGGCGTCGGCGCCGGCCCGGATGAGGGAGCGCCGGGCCCTGCCGCCCGAGAGGAGATCGACCGCGGCGAGAATGATCGATTTTCCCGCCCCCGTCGATCCGGTAAGCGCATTGAGCCCGCCGTCGAACCGGATGACGGCGTCCTCGACGACGGCGAGATTGCGGATCGATATCTCGCGGAGCATCGTCCGGCGACCCTTTCAGTGATTGCGGAGCACCCCGCCCCACTTCAGCTTCCTGCGGACGAGATCGTAGAACCGGTAGCCTTCCGTCACGACGAGGCGTGTGACGAGCGGGGAGCGACCGATCCTGACGACGTCGCCGGCCTCGATCGCGCCCGTCTCCTGGCCGTCCATCGTGAGCATCGCGCCGTTTCCCGTCTCGACGATCTCGATCTCGCATCGTTCGTTCGCGCTGATCACGACGGGACGCACGGAGAGGGAATGGGGACACAGGGGCGTGACGAGAAAGGCGTCCACCGTCCCCGGGTTGAGGATCGGCCCCCCGGCGGCGAGCGAATACGCCGTCGACCCGGTCGGCGTCGAGACGATGACGCCGTCGGACAGGTACTCGCCGAGAAGAACGCCGTCTATCTTCGTCCTGATATGGAGCACCCTGGAGAGTCCGACGCCGTGCACGACCGCGTCGTTGAGAGCGCCGTGGCTGCCGACAACTTCTCCCCGCCGTTCGATCTCCGCATCCAGACGGATGCGCTCGAACACGATGCATCTGCCCTCGAACAGTTCCCTCATCGCGCGTTCCGGCTCGTCCTCGGTGAGAAAACCGAGGCTGCGTATCTTGATCCCGAGAAGGGGCGTCTGTTCACTCTCGACGATCCGCGCCGCGCGGAGCAGCGTTCCATCCCCGCCGAGCGCGACGACCGCGTCGCATGAAGACATGCTTCCCGCCTCGATGCGTCCCGATGCGTCGAGCGCCGCCGTCTCGGCGGGCCCGACGATCCCGACGCCCGCCGGCACCGCGCCGACGATCCGCGTCACGACCGACTCGATCTTTTTCTTGTGCACGTTGGCGACGACGCCGAGCCGCGATATTTTCTTCATACCAGCCCTCCGTGCTCCCCCTTGCGAACCGACGAGACGGCCGCGGCGATCCTCCGCGCGATCGCCTCGGCGGTCAGCCCTATCTCGAGGAGGAGTTCCTCCCGACGTCCGTGCGGAACGAACGCGTCGGGGATGCCGATCCTGACGAGCCGGTTCGTCATTTCGGCGCCGTCGAGAAACTGGCCGACGGCGTCGCCGAACCCCCCGACGATCGTGCTCTCCTCCACCGTCACGACGAGGCGCCCGTCCCCGGCCCGGCTTCGTATGAGATCCCCGTCAACCGGTTTGACGAACCTGGCATCGGCGACACAGACGCCGATCCCCTCCTCGTCGAGCAGGCGCGCCGCGTCCATCGCCCGCTCGACCATCGTCCCGACCGCGAGCACCAGCGCGTCACCGCCTTCCCGGAGCACCTCTCCCCTTCCGATCGGAACGGGGGATCGATCAACCGCCGCGTCCTCCGCCGGTATCGCGCCGCGCGGGAACCTGATCGCCGACGGCCCCCCGTCGTGGGCCAGCGCAGTCTTCATCATCCGCCGGAGCTCCTGCCCGTTTCGCGGCACCATCAGCACGAGCCTGGGGACCATCCGCAGGTAGCTCAGGTCGAACGCGCCGTGGTGCGTCGGACCGTCTTCCCCCACGATGCCCGCCCGGTCGAGGGCGAAGCGGACCGGGAGCCTCTGGAGGGCCGAATCGTGGATGATCTGATCGATCGACCGCTGCAGGAACGTCGAGTAGATCGCGACGAAGGGCTTCAGCCCGGAACGGGCGAGACCGGCCGCGAAGGTTACCGCGTGCTGTTCGCTGATGCCGACGTCGAAGAATCGATCCGGAAAAATCCCGGCGAATCCGGCGAGCCCCGTGCCTTCCTTCATCGCGGCCGTGACGGCGACGACGGCGGGATCCTCCTCGGCCATCGCGGAGAGTTCGCTGCCGAAGACGTCGCTGTACTTCTCGCGTCCCGCGGCCGCCCGCGAATTGCCCGTCGTCTTGTAGAATGAACCGATCCCGTGGAATCGCTCGGCGTCGTTCTCCGCGAAACGGTACCCCTTCCCCTTCCTGGTGACGACGTGCACGAGCACCGGCCCGGGCAGTTTCCTCACGTTCCGGAACGTGTCGACGAGGAGTTCCGTGTCGTGGCCGTCGAGGGGGCCGATGTAGCGGTAGCCGAACTCCTCGAAGAGGATATTCGGCACGACGAGGTTCTTGATGCTCTCCTTGATCCTCCCGGCGAGCTTTCGAGCCTTGACACCGTACGCGGGGATCCTGCCGAGCAGTTCCCACACGTCCTTTTCCATCTGCAGGTAGAGTTTGCCCGTCGTGATCCTCGTGAGGTACCGGGCGAGCGCGCCGACGTTCCGCGAGATCGACATCTCGTTGTCGTTGAGGACGATGATGAACCGGGAGCACTTCAGGTGGCCCGCGTGGTTGATCCCCTCGAACGACATCCCGCCGGTGAGCGCGCCGTCCCCGATGACGCTCACGACGAAGTGGTCTTCCCCGCGTATGTCACGCGCGGCGGCGAGTCCGGTGGCGGCCGAGATCGACGTGCTGGCGTGCCCGACGCCGAAGACGTCGTGCTCGCTTTCGGCGATGTTCGGAAAACCGCTGATCCCCTCGCGCGTCCTGAGCTCCCGGAAGGCATCCCGTCTCCCCGTCAGGATCTTGTGCGCGTACGTCTGATGCCCGACGTCCCAGACGAACTTGTCCACCGGGGAATCGAAGACGTAATGCAGCGCGATCGCGATCTCGACCGCCCCGAGGCTCGACGCGAGATGCCCGCCGCGCTGCGAGACGACCTCGATGATGTATCGCCGTATCTCCGCCGCCAGTTCGTCGAGCTTCTCGGCGGGCAGACGCTTCAGATCAACCGGGGAATCGATCGACTCGAGGATCGGAGTCACGGCACCTCTCCGTTCACACCTTGAGGATGAGACAGGTGAACAGGACGCCGAGGATCGTGCCGCTCGCGACGTCGAACGGCTTGAAACGCAGCACGCGCATCGCCGTTCCCGCGCCGACCCCGTCATGTTCCTCGATGCTGAACAGTATCCTGTTGATGAGATCGCCCTGTTTCTGCTTCTCGCCCTTCAGCCTCATCGTGTCGTGGATGATTATAACACCGTAGACGGCGACGAGCGAAAAGAGAATCGACGAGAATCCGTACTTCACGCCGATCGCCGTGCCGAGGGAAGCGACGACCGCCGAATGCAGGTTCGGCATGCCGTCCGCCTGCGTGATCCTGCCGATGCGGAGCCGGTGTTCCACGATCGAATAGAGAGCGACCTTCAGGCACTGGATCATCGTCCCGCACAGCACCGGCGCGAGGAAGATATCCCGGAAGAGCCAGGTCCTCATCTCACGATCTCCGTTCCACGACGCGTCTGAAGAGCTCGCGCAGGAGTCCGTCGTCGCCGGCTTCCGCCACACGGTCCGACGCTGCGGAGACGAGCGTCCGGGCACGCTCCCGGGAAGCCTCGACGCCGTGCACCGCCGGCCAGGTGATTTTCCCCCGCGCCTTGTCCTTGCGAAGGCCCTTTCCGACGACTTGCTCCTCCCCCTCGACGTCGAGCAGGTCGTCGGCGATCTGGAACGCGAGGCCGATCGAACGCCCGATACCGGCCATGACGTCGATCGTTTCCCTATCGCTTCCCGCGATGATCGCCCCGATCTCCATCGCCGCGGAGATCAGTGCCGCGGTCTTCCGCTCATGTATGAACGAAACGAGCTCCGGCGTCGGCACGGTTTCCTCGCCGTCGAGGTCCGCCTGCTGCCCGCCGACGAGAAGACGCGATCCGGCCGCCTCCGCGAGCGATCCGACCGCGTCGATCCGCCGGTCCGCCGCGGCGCCGCAGCGAGCGAGTATCCCGAAGGCGAGCGCCTGGAGCGCGTCCCCGGCGAGGATCGCCGTCGCCTCCCCGAAGGCCGCGTGGCAGGAAGGCCGGCCTCGACGGATCGCGTCGTCGTCGAGGGATGGAAGATCGTCATGGACGAGCGTGTAGGCGTGCAGCGCCTCGAGGGCGCACGCCGCGTCGATCGATGCGCCGGCCTCTCCCCGCGCCAGCAGGCGGTGCGTCTCGACGCAGAGGATCCCGCGGAACCGCTTGCCGCCGCCGAGCACGGCATGGCGCATGGCCGCATGGAGCGTGCCGGGCGGTTCGTCGTCGCGTGGCAGGTGACGATCGAGCCCGCGCTCTATCTTTAGGCGCGTCCGCTCGATCCGCTCGTCGAAATCCGGCAGCCGCCCGGTGGCCATCATTCCTCCTCGAGCTCCGCGGTCAGTGTGCGGATGCGCTGCTCCGCCTCGTCGAGCAGACTCCGGCACGTCTTGCCGATCCTCATGCCTTCCTCGTAGAGGCTGATGCTCTCCTCGAGAGGCGTCTTTCCCCCCTCGAGCCGCTCGACGATCGCCTCTAGGCGTTCGAGCGCTTCCTCGAAGGTCTGCTTTTTCGCCATGGCCTCCCCTTTCTCTTTCCCTCGACGCGGCAGTCCGCCCCGCCGTCGCGGAAGTGCACGATCAGTCCGTCTCCCCGCTTCAACGCGCCCGCTTCCGTGACGAGACGCTCCCCCGAGGAATCCGTGCAGAGGGCGTACCCCCTGCCGATGACCGATTCCGGCCCCAGCCCGGCGAGCGCCCGCGCCGCGCCGTCCGCCGCGGCGCGGCGGAGGCCGAGTTTCGCCCCGGCGATCAACCGCACGCTCTCGACCAAGCGGGCCGTTTTCTCCCGCGAGGCGTCGATCGGGGGCGGCAGACCGCGGAGACGCTCGAGGCTCGCGGAGAGACGGTTTTTGCAGCGCCCCCGGACCCGTTCCATCCCCCCGTCCAGCAGCAGGGCGCTCTCCCGTATCGTCCTCTCCGTCCGGGTCCGGTTGGTGTCCCACCAGCCGGAGAGACGTTCGCCGGAACGATCCAGCGCCTGTGCCGCGTCGTCGAGGCGGCGCCGGATGACCGGGAAGGCGCTGCTGCGCATGAGCAGCTCGAGATCCCGGAGCCGTCTCGTCGACGAATCCGCGACGAGACGGCCCATCCGTTCCGTCTTCACGTCCACGAGCCGCAGCGCGTCGTCGAGAGGAACGGCGGCGACGAGCTCGGCCGCCGACGTCGGGGTGGCTGCCCGGAGATCCGACACGTAATCGGCGATCGTCGTGTCGATCTCGTGCCCGATCCCCGTGACGACGGGATGCCTCGACGACGCGACGGCCCGCGCCACCGTCTCCGTGTTGAAGGTCCAGAGATCCTCGACGCTCCCTCCACCGCGGGCGAGAATCACCGCGTCGAGATCGTCGATCCCGTTCGCGATTTCGAAGGCGCGCTCGATGCGCGCGGGAGCGGCGTCTCCCTGCACGTCCGTCGTGATGTGCAGGATGCCGGCGACCGGCCACCGTCGCCGGAGTGTCTCGACGATGTCGCGTATCGCGGCCCCCGTCGGCGAGGTGATCACCGCGATCTCCTCGGGGAACCGCGGTATCGGGCGCTTTCGTCCGGGGTCGGTGAGTCCCTCATCCATGAGCTGTCGCAGGAGGCGGCGGAATTCGAGCTCCATGTCGCCCCGACCCGCCCTCTCCATACCGAGCGCGAGGAGTTGCGTGACCCCACCGCCGCCGTAGTGGGACAGCCGGCCCGATGCGACGACCCGCATGCCGTCTGCCGGCTCGAAGTCCAGGTTCGCCGTATAGCGCCTGAACATGACGACCCGGAGGGCGTTCCGCTCGTCGCGGAGGCTGAGATAGAGATGTCCGGACGAGTGTCTCTTGAAGTTCGCGATCTCCCCGACGACGGCGATACGTGGAAACTCCGTCTCGAGACACTGCCTGATCGCGTCGGCGATCTCTGTGACGGTGTAGATGTCGTCGTCCGATTCGATCGTCGGGACGGATTCCCGCATCGTCTAACCTCTCGCCAGGACGGCGGCGAGGAGGGTGTTCCGCATCAGCATCGCTCGTGTCATCGGACCAACCCCGCCTGGCACCGGCGTGATGAGGGACGCCTTCGAAAGGACGGCCTCTAAATCGACGTCGCCCAGGAGCCGGTATCCCCTCTTCCTCGTGTCGTCCTCGACGCGGTTGACGCCGACATCGATGACGACGGCCCCTTCCTTCACCCAGTCCGCGCCGATCATCTTTGGACGGCCGACGGCCGCGATGAGGATGTCCGCCGTCCTGGCGATGCCGGGCAACCCGATCGACCTCGAATGGCAGATCGTCACCGTCGCGTCGCCTCCCGGAGCCTTCCGAGCCAGGAGCATGGCCATCGGTTTTCCCACGATGACCGATCGGCCGATGATGACGGCGTGCTTCCCGGCGACCTCGACGCCGTACCGGTCGAGGATCTCCCCGATGCCGAGGGGCGTGCAGGGGACGAATGCGGGCCGGTTCGACACGAGCCGCCCGAGATTGTACGGATGGAAACCGTCGACGTCCTTGCCGGGGGATATCCTCTCGATGATGCCCTGCTCGTCGATCCCCGCCGGCAGGGGCAGCTGCACGAGGATACCGTCGATTTCGTCATCCGCGTTCAGCCGGTCCACGAGGCCGAGGAGCTCGCGCTCGGTCGTCTCCGCCGGCAGCTCGACGAGATTCGAATCGATGCCGCATGCCGCCGCGGACGTGACCTTTCCCTTCACGTAGGAGCGTGACGCGGGATTATCCCCGACGATGACAACCGTCAGGCGCGGTGGACGGTATCCCCTGCTGAACCGTGCGACCTCGGACGCGGTCTCCTCGAGGACGGCCGCAGCCGTGGCCTTGCCGTCGATGATCCGCGCGTCGTCCAGGGGAATCTTCATGACATCGCCCCCTCTCCGTCGACGAATTCCATGATGCGCTCGACCGAGACGGCCTTGCCCGTAGCCGTGTCCACCTCGACGACCATGCCCTGCAGGCAGGGCGATTCGTCCGCGACCTGGAAACGGACCGGAAGCGCGAACAGGAACCTGTTGAGCACCTGTTCCTTGCGAACGCCGATGATCGAATCGAAGGCCCCCGTCATGCCGAGGTCCGTGATGTACCCGGTGCCGCCGGAGAGGATCCGCTCGTCCGCCGTCTGCACGTGCGTATGAGTCCCCGCGACGGCGCTCACCCGTCCGTCGAGATAGTACCCCATGGCGAGCTTCTCGCTCGTCGCCTCCGCGTGGAAATCGACGACGACGACGCGGACGTCCCCGGGAAGCCCGGCGAGGATACCGTCGGCCGCCCGGAACGGACAGTCTATCGCCGGCATGAACGTGCGTCCCTGGAGGTTGACGACGGCGACGGGCGCGCCGCCCCGCTCCGTCACCACCCATCCGTGTCCGGGAACGTTGGGCGGGTAGTTCGCCGGGCGGAGCAGGTCGTCCCGCTCCTCGAGGAGATCGATCCCCTCCCGCTTGTCCCAGATGTGATTGCCGCCCGTCATGATGTCGACGCCGCTTTCCCGCAGCTCCTCCACCACCGAGCGCGTCACCCCGAAGATGCCGGCGGAGTTCTCCGCGTTGGCGATGCAGAGATCGATACCCAGCCTGTTCCGCAGGCCGGCCAGGTGCCCCGAGAGGATGCGCCGGCCCGTCCGGGCGATGACGTCGCCGATGAACAGTATCTTCATATCGAGTCGCTCCGGTCCGGCGGACGGATCATTTCGCGTAGTCGACGGCTCGCGTCTCCCGGATGACCACGACCTTGATCTGGCCGGGATATTCCATTTCCCCCTCGATCCGGTGCGCGATGTCGCTCGCCAGTTGGGTCGCCCGCTCGTCGTCGATGCGCTTGTGGCTCACGAGGATCCTGATCTCGCGCCCCGCCTGGATCGCGTAGGATTTCTCGACGCCGTCGAACGCGTCCGCGATCTTCTCGAGCTTCTCCAGCCGGCGGATGTAGTTCTCGAGCGTCTCCCGGCGCGCGCCCGGACGAGCGCCGGAGATCGCGTCGGCTGCGGAGACGACATGCGTGATCAGCGAAGTCGCCTCGACATCCTCGTGGTGTCCGGCCACCGCGTTGATGATCGTCTCGTTCTCGCCGTACCGCCTGACGAGCTCGGCGCCGATCTCCGCGTGGGGTCCCTCCATCTCGTGGTCGGCCGCCTTGCCGATGTCGTGCAGCAGACCGGCCCGCTTGGCGATGACCGGATCGAGGCCGAGCTGGCTCGCCAGCAAACTCGACAGCCAGGCGACTTCCTTTGCGTGCTGCAGGACGTTCTGGCCGTAGGAGGTCCGGTACTTCAGCCGCCCGAGGAGCTTTGCGAGCTCCGGATGGAGCGCGTGGATGTTCAGGTCGAGGCAGACCTGCTCGCCGACCTCCCTGATCTCGTCGAGAAGCTCCTTCTGGGTCTTTTCGACGATCTCCTCGATCCTGCCGGGATGGATCCGCCCGTCCTTCACGAGCTTCTGGAGGGAGAGCCTCGCCACCTCCCGCCTGATCGGATCGAATCCGGAAAGGATGACCGCCTCGGGCGTGTCGTCGATGATGACGTCGATGCCCGTCGCGTTCTCAAACGCCCGGATGTTACGCCCCTCGCGTCCGATGATGCGGCCCTTCATCTCGTCGTTGGGCAGATCGACCACCGAAACGGTCGACTCGACGACGTGGTCGGCGGCGCACCGTTCGATCGCGAGGGTGAGGATCTCCCTGCTCTTCTTCGTCGCGCTCCGTTCCGCCTCGTCCTTGATCTCCTTGATCCGCTTGGCCGCGAGGTGCCTCGCCTCGTTCTCGAGGTTGGTGATGAGGAGCTTTTTCGCCTCCTCGGTGCTCATCCCCGCGATCTTCTCCAGTTTCTCGTTCTGCCGGGCGAGCACGACGGACAGCTCGTCGTTCTTCTCCGAGATCGCCTGGAGCTTGCTCTCGAGGGTCTTCTGGCGGTCGTTCATCTCCTGTTCCCGCTTTTCGAGATAATCGACCTTGCGGTTGATGTTCTGTTCCTTCTCCTCGAGTCGCCGCTCCTCCTTGCGCAATTCCTGCCGTTTGTCGGCGGTATCGCGCTCGAACCGGAGCTTCGCCTGGTACCACTCGTCCTTCGCCTCGAGGATCGACGCCTTCTTCTGGTTCTCGGCTTCCCGTTGCGCCTCCGAGATGATGTTCTCGGCGAGCTTCTGCGTGTGCTTCAGATGGCTCTCCGAGATCTTCTTGTTGACGAACCAACCGAGGACAAAACCCAGAAAAAGAACGAGGATCCCCGCGGAGATATAGAAAAAGATGTTTTCCATCTCACCCGACCGGTCCGTGACCGGCGCGGCTCACCTCCATCATTTCGTTTCGACACATGGCAGAATACGCTTCCTGTATATGCGGATGAACGGAATCTCTTCTGCGGAGAGGAGGTTCGCCGGGCGGGAAAATGGAAAATTCCCCACGCTGTGCCGTGTGAGAAGTATCCTTTTAAGCCCTACAAACAAAGTGGATGTCCTCAGCGCCGCCTCGGTCTTCCCGCGAGTCGCGGGCATGGCGTCGACGGCCGCATATCGGACTTCCGGGCTCCAGGTGTTGGCAAAAAATAATCTTCTGCCTCACGAACACGGTAGGGAATTTCAATCCGTCGTGACTGTCTTCAGACTCGTCCCAGCGCATGTCTCCAACACCGGATCATGCGGACCGGGTCGTCACTTTTCCGCACCAACCTTGTCATCCAGCAGCTCGCTGAGTTTCAGTGCCTGCCGATCGAGCGCCCGGACGGTGTCGTCCTTCGACTCCCGCTCCTGGAACAGCTCGTCGGCGATATTGAGCGCAGTCAGTATGGCGATTCGGGACTGGGACATTATGCCGCTGGAATGGGCGATCTCCCTCATCTTCATGTCGACGTATCCCGCGATCTTGTGGATATATCGCGGATCGCCAACTCCCTTTATCTTATACTCTTGACCAAAAATCTCCACTTTTTCAGTGCTTGTTTCGGTCAATTCGATACACCTCTCAAGATCAATGCAGACGTCACACCCCGTTCCACACCCCGAAAGAGTCAGAGCACCCCGAAAGGCTAGATCTCCAGCCCCTCGAGCTTGCCCAGCATCTCCTCTATCTTGCCTTTGATCTCCTCTCTCGTTTTTTCGAAATCGCTTGCGTTTTCTCTTTCCTTCGTAAGCTCTTCAAGTCGCTGTGTCAACTCCTCGTTATGAATATACAGGTTTTCGATTTTCGCTTTCAACTCTTTATTGGCCGTTTCGAACTCATTTTTCTCGGCTCGCAGCCGCTCGATCAGCGTCGCTGCCCTGGTGATCTTCTCCTCGAGCATCTCGAGACCCGCAAGTCCCGTTTCCGACATGATTTCCCTCCGCTCTAATCGCTTCGAAGCGCCACGCCGAGCTCCCGCTCGAGCGCGGCGAGCACCTTTTCAATCTCCCGGTCGATCACCGCATCGTCGAGCGTTCCGGCCGGCGATCGGAAGGTCATCCTGAACGCGTAACTCCGGCGTCCCTCGCCGAGGCGATCGCCGCGATAGTAATCGAAAAGATTAATCGATTCAAGATGTTTCAATCGTTTCTTCAGAATGTTCCTTATGTCCCCGAACATGACCCGCTCTCCGGCGACGAGGCAGAGATCCCGCTTGACCGCCGGGTAGGGCACGACCCTGCAGAACCGTTCCTGCGAGGCTGCGCCGATCGGAATCGCGTCGAGGTTGACATCGAAGAAGAACACGGGCGACCCGATGTCCCAGCGACTTCCCGCGGATCGAGGAAGCAGCCCGTACTCGGCGATCCTCGCCCCCTTCAGCGCGCAGGCGAAGCGGAAACCGGCACCGGGAAGAGGATCGGTCGAGACATCGATCCCGAGACGCTCGATGAGGGCCTCAAGCGCGCCTTTCATGTCGAAGAAATCGACGTCCCGCTGCTCCTCCAGCCACGAGACGGGATTCGCCTTTCTCGCGAGGAGCGCGGTCAGGCGCGTCTCTTCGCGCGGCAGGCCGTTCCCGTTCCCCTCGGGAAGAAAGACCTTGCCGATCTCGAAGATCCGTATCCCGTCCTGCTCGGCGGGAGCGTTGCGCCTGACGACCTGGAGCATCCCGGGCAACAGCGAGGTGCGCATGGCGGACTGGGCCGCCGTGAGCGGGTTCGACAGAGAAACGAAACGCCGTCGCGGATCGTTCTCGTCCCACCCGCACCCCTCGGGATCCTCGGGATCCATGAAGGAGGAGGTCATTACCTGGGCGAAGCCCCTCGAGGCGATCCAGCGGCAGATCTCCTCCCTGCGGAGATCGGCCGCGTCCGGGTTCGCGAACACGTTCGCCCTTGGCGTCTCGTCCCGCCCGATGTTGTCGTATCCGTATGCCCGGGCGGCCTCTTCCACGAGATCGATCTCCTGCTGGACATCGCGCCGGAAGGTCGGCACTTCGACGTGGAGCACCGCTTTCTCCACGGTCGAGGCGAACTCGAGGCGCCCGATCATGCCGGCCAGGTCGTCGGCGGAGAGCTTCGTCCCCATGACCCGGTTCGCGTGCTTCACCCGCAGGTCGACGAGCCTCCGCCGTGTACGCGACTCGTCGGCGAGACGGTCGACGCACGCGGGCCTCGGGCGGCCGGCGCCGATCTCCTCGATCAGCCTGCAGGCGCGCTCGAGCGCGGCCAGGGTTCCACCCGCGTCCCCCTCGCGCTCGAACCGGTACGAGGCCTCGGTGTCGAGCTTCAGTCCGCGGCTCGCCGCCCTGACGCGCCGGGGATCGAACATCGCGCTCTCGAGGACGATCCGCGCGGTGTCCCCGCGCACCTCGGTGCTCTCGCCGCCCATGACTCCCGCGACGCCGACAGGCCGGTCGTCGCTGGTGATGACGAGCATCTTCCCGCCGAGCACGCGCCGGACGCCGTCGAGCGTGACGAGATCCTCTCCCTCGCGGGCGAGCCGCACACCGAGTCCGTCCGCCGGCAAGCGGTCGCGGTCATAGGCGTGGAGCGGCTGTCCGAGTTCGGCGAGAACGTAATTCGTCACATCAACGATGTTGTTGATCGGCTTGATCCCCGCCGCGACCAGGTCATCCCGGAGCCACTCCGGTGACGGCCCGATCCGCACGTCGTCGACGAAGGCCGCTGAAAAGCGCGGGCAATCGTCGGGATCGGCGATTTCGACGGGGAACCCGTCTCCCGGCTCGAGATGGAATCCCCCGGGCATGCGGAGGGCGCGCCGGTACATCGCGGCGACTTCCCGGGCTATCCCCACGTGGCTCAACTGATCCGGGCGGTTCGGCGTGATCTCGATGTCGATGATGACGTCGCCGCCGCCGCCGAGTTTGCCGGCGAGATCGGTCCCGGGCGCCTCCTCGAAATCGAGCTCCATGATGCCGGCCGCGTCCCCGCCGATGCCGAGTTCCCGCTCCGAACAGATCATGCCCTCGGAGACCTCGCCGCGGAGTTTCGTCTTCTTGATCTTGAGCCCGCCCGGCAATACCGCTCCCCGGACCGCCACCGGAACGGCGAGTCCGGCCCGGACGTTCGGCGCGCCGCAGACGATCGAGAGGTTCCGTTCCCCGCCGACATCGACGGTGCAGACGCTCAGCTTGTCGGCCATCGGGTGCCGGGCGCATTCGACGACACGTCCGAAGACGACGCCCTCGAATTCCGGACCCGCCTTCTCGATCCCCTCGACGTTCAAACCGAACATCGTCAGGTCGTGAGCGAGCATCTCGGGCGTCTCCTCGATATCGACATACCGGGACAGCCAGCGAAGGCTCACCTTCATTCGATCACCCCCGACCACGTCCGGTTCCAGAAACGCCCGAGGAACCGCAGGTCGTTCTGCAGGAAGAGCCGGATGTCGTCGATGCCGTATTTCAGCATCGCGACCCGGTCGATTCCCATGCCGAAGGCGAAACCGGTATAGGCGTCCGGATCGTACCCCGCGTTGCGGAAGACATTCGGATGCACCATCCCGGCGCCCATGATCTCGATCCATCCCGTCTTCTGGCAGATCGAACATCCCGCGCCCCCGCAGGCGAAACAGGTCATGTCGGCCTCGGCGCTCGGTTCGGTGAAGGGGAAGAAATGCGGGCGGAACCGCACGCGCGCGTCGCTCCCGAAATACTGCTGGACGAACCACGTGACGTCGTTCCGGAGATCGGCCAGGGAAATGTCACGGTCCACGCAGAGCCCCTCGACCTGGTGGAACTCGGCGGCGTGCGACGGGTCCGGCGTCTCGCTGCGGTACACGCGCCCCGGGGCGATGATCCTGAGCGGCGGATCGTGTTTTTCCATGAAACGGACCTGGACGGGAGACGTCTGCGTGCGAAGCAGGATGTCGTCGTTGACGTAGAAGGTGTCCTGCAGATCCCGCGACGGGTGGTCGGGCGGGAAATTGAGCGCTTCGAAGTTGTAGTAGTCCAGTTCGACGTCCGGGCCCTCGGCGAGCGAATAGCCCATGCCGGCGAAGATCCGCTTGACCTCGTCGAGGGTCCGGTGGAGTATGTGCAGTCCGCCTTCCCAGCGACGCCGCCCCGGAAGGGTCGGGTCGCCGGGATAGGGCTCGCTCTCCTCGGCCGCGCAGGCGAATTCGCCGTTGCGCGCATCGAGCGCCTCCTGGAGACGCGTTTTCGCCGCGTTGATGAGTTCCCCGATGACGGGCCGTTCCTCGGCGGAGAGCGTTCCGATCGACCTGAGCAGGGACGTGATCAATCCCTTCCGTCCGAGATACCGGACTCGCGCCTCGTCGAGAGACTGTTCATCGACCGACTCCCGGAATGCCCGGAGCGCGGATGCCTCGAGTTCGGCGATCCGCTCCCGGTCGACGCGGTCACCCTTCATGAAAGAGATTCCTTCGCGATCTCCGCGAGCCGCGTGAAGCTCTCCGGCTCGTTCAGGGCCATGTCAGCGAGCACCTTGCGGTTGATCTCGATGTCCGACTTCTTCAGGCCGTCGATGAACCGGCTGTAGCTCATGCCGTTCAGCCGCGCGGCCGCGTTGATGCGCGCGATCCAGAGCTTCCGGAAATCGCGCTTCTTCGCCCGGCGATCGCGGTATGCGTAGGCAAGGGCGCGGTTGACGGCCTCACGGGCGGTGCGGTAGAGCTTGCCCCGCCCGCCGGTGAATCCCTTCGCCTGCTTGAGTACCTTTTTCTTTCTCCGGTTCGATGCGACGCTGTGTTTCGTTCTCGGCATACGTCGTGCCTCCAGATACGCTCACGATGCGATGTTCATGGGATTGGTGCGCGGGCGGCTATTTGCCAAGCATCCGCTTGACCCGCCGGGCGTCTGCCCCGTTGACGGTCGTGCCCTGGCGGAGACCACGCTTCCGCTTGCTCGATTTCTTGGTCAGGATGTGACTCGCGTATGCTTTGCTACGCTTGATCTTGCCCGTGCCCGTCAACTTGAAGCGCTTCGCGGCGCCTCGATTCGTCTTGATTTTCGGCATTCCTCACGATCCCCCTTTCTTCTCGGAGCGGGGTCCGAGGATCATGGATATGATCCTGCCGGTCCGAACGGGTTCCTTTTCGAGAACGGCGATATCCTTGAACCGCTCCTGTACCTGCTGAAGCATCTTGAATCCGCGGTCGAGATGTTCCATCTCCCGGCCCCGGAACATGACGGTGAATTTCACCTTGTCGTGCTCCTCGAGAAACTCCTCGGCATGGCGCATCTTGAAGGCCATGTCGTGCTCCTCGATTTTCGGTCGGAGCTTGATCTCCTTCAGGTGCGTCACGTGCTGTTTCTTCTTGGATTCACGCGCTTTCTTGCTCTGCTCGTACTTGTACTTCCCGTAGTCCATGATCTTGCACACGGGGGGACGGACGTTCGGAGCGATCTCAACGAGATCGAGTCCCTTCTCCTGGGCGATCTGCTTCGCCTCGAGGGTCGGGAGCACGCCGAGCTGCTCACCGTTCTCGTCGATCACTCGGATCTCCGCGATCCGGATCATCTCGTTGACTCTGGTGCGCTGTACTCGTTCGCGCGGACGCTTGAATTTGATACGTTGACCTCCTGCAAAAAAACGGGCGGGTAGCATTCCACCCGCCCGTCAGATTCCGGGATCCAGTGAAACCCTACCGGTGCAACCAAGACCGTAAGGTGAGGAGCATCGCTCCTGCTTGCCTTCTTGTCGAACCGTAATATTACGCTTTGCGGGCCACCTCGTCAACCAGTTCGGCGACGAATTCCTCTATTTTTTTCGCCCCGAGGCGTCCCTTCTTCTTGGAGCGCACGTCGAGCGTGCCCGTTCCGGCCTCCTTCTCGCCGACGACCGCCATGTACGGTATCTTCTGCAACTCGGCCTCCCGTATCCGGTAGCCGAGTTTCTCCTCCCGCAGGTCGGCGTCGGCGCGGAGCCCCGCCTCACGGATCCGCCCGACGAGTTCGCGGGCGTAGTCGTGGTAGTCGGGACCGACGGGGATCACGCGGACCTGCTCCGGGGCGAGCCAGAGCGGGAATTCTCCCGCGTAATGCTCGGTAAGCGTGCCGATGAAGCGCTCGATCGAACCGAGCAGCGCCCGGTGTATCATGTAGACGTAATCCTTGGTGCCGTCCGGCTTGACATACTGGACGTCGAACCGCCGGGGCAGGTTGAAATCGAACTGGATCGTCGTCGCCTGCCATCCGCGTCCGATCGCGTCGATCAGCTTGATGTCGATCTTGGGCCCGTAGAAGACAGCCTCCCCGGGCATCGTCTCGTAGGGGACGTTCCGCTTCTCGATCGCCTTGAGCAGGGCCGCCTCGGCCATGGCCCATTCCGTCTCCGACCCGGCGTACTTGTCCATGTTTCCTGGATCGTGAGCGCTCAGTTCCACCTTGTACTCGCTGAAACCGAAGGCGGTCAGCATGTCGTGGGCGAAGCTGAAACAGCCGTCGACCTCTTCGTCGAGCTGCTCGGGCGTGCAGAAGATGTGCGCGTCGTCCTGCGTGAATCCGCGGACGCGGAGCAGGCCGTGGAGCGTGCCCGAGCGCTCGTTCCGGTAGACGGTTCCCAGCTCCGCGTACCGTATCGGCAGGTCGCGGTAGGAATGCAGCTTGCTCTTGTAGACGAGGATGTGGGCCGGGCAGTTCATCGGCTTGAGGACGAACTGCTGTTCGTCGTCGTTGATGATGAACATGTTCTCGCTGTAGAAATCGAGATGTCCCGAGGTCCGCCAGAGCTCGCTCCGGGCGATGTGCGGCGTGAGGATCACGTCGTAGCCGCGGCGCCGATGCTCGTCTTTCCAGTAGTTCTCGATCGTCTCGCGAAGCAGGTAGCCTTTCGGGAACCAGAAGACGAGCCCTCCGCCGGCGTCCTCCTTGATGTCGAAGAGGCCGAGTTGCGGACCGAGAACGCGATGGTCGCGACGCTTCGCCTCCTCCCGCCGGGAGAGGTCGGTCTCGAGGTCGGCGGCGGTGAAGAACGCGGTGCCGTATATCCGCTGGAGCATCTCGCGATGCTCGTCGCCGCGCCAGTAGGCGCCGGCCGCCGAGAGGAGCTTGAAGCCCTTGGCCATGCGTATGTCGGGAACGTGCGGACCCGCGCAGAGATCGGTGAACGCGCCGAGACGGTAGATCGAGACCGTCTCGACGTCGAGGTCCCGGATCAGTTCCACCTTGAAGGGCTGGCCCGCCTTCTCGAAGAGGGCGATCGCCTCGTCGCGAGGCATTTCCTCCCGCAGGAACTCGAGCCCACCTCCGTCGCGGAGCTCGACCATCCGGGCCTCGATCCTCTCGAGATCCTCGGGCGAGAAGGTGCCGTCGACGAGGAAGTCGTAGTAGAAGCCGTCGGCGATCGACGGCCCGATCGCGAAACGGACGCCAGGGAAGAGTTCCTGCACGGCGAGGGCCATGAGATGCGACACGCTGTGCCGGAGAACGTGAAGCGACTCGTCGTCCCCGGTCGTCAGAACCCGGAACTCCCCCCCCGTCTCGACTGTCCTGCCGAGATCGAGCGTCGCGTCGCCTATCTTCACGGCGACCGCCTTCTTGCGAACGCCCTGCGGCAGGCCCGCGAGGAGATCGGCGATCGGCGTCCCCGAAGCGATCTCTTTCCTCGATCCGTCCGGATAGATGATTTCAGGCATGATGCACAATCCCGTCCGAAAGGTCCGACGGCCCGCCGTCCGGCCTTCGCTCGCCCGGATCGACCGTCTTCTCGTCAAAAAAAAATGGTGGGCGATACTGGATTCGAACCAGTGACCTCTTGCATGTCAAGCAAGCACTCTAACCAACTGAGCTAATCGCCCACTCATCGGTCCCATCAGTCTAAGCAAATCTCCCCGGCCGGGCAACAGAAAAGATGCCCGGCCGGATGTTTCGCCGCTCTATTTCCGTTCGTCGTCGTCGATGACCTCGTACTCGGCGTCGACGACATTCCCGTCCTTCTCTTTTCCGTCCTTCGGCGGCTCCTCGGCGGCCGCTCCGTCCGTCCCGTCCCCCTGCGGGCCGGCCGTCTGCTGGTACATGACCTGCGCGACCGCCTGCCACGCCTTGTTGTACTCGTCGATCGCCTTCCTGATCCGCGCTTCGTCGTCGCCTTTCGCGGACTCCTTGAGCTCCTCGAGCTTCCGCCTGATCACCTCGGCGTCCTTCTCGGGGATCTTCTCCCGGTACTCCTCGAGCTGCTTCTCCGTCTGGAAGACGAGCGCGTCGGCCTGGTTCCGCAGGTCGACGAGCTGCCGTTTCCGCTTGTCATCCGCCTCGTGCGTCTTCGCCTCGTCGACCATCCGTTCGATCTCGTCGGCGGAAAGCCCGCTCGACGGCTGGATGATGATCTTCTGTTCCTTCTCCGTCGCCCGATCCTTGGCCGAGACGTTCATGATCCCGTTGGCGTCGATGTCGAAGGTCACCTCGATCTGCGGCACGCCCCGCGGGGCGGGCGGTATGCCGGCGAGCTGGAAACGGCCGATCGATTTGTTGTCGACGGCCATCTCGCGCTCTCCCTGGAGCACGTGTATCTCCACGGTGGTCTGGCTGTCCGCCGCCGTCGAGAAGGTCTCGCTCTTGCGCGTGGGTATCGTCGTGTTGCGCGAGATCAGCCGCGTCATGACGCCGCCGAGCGTCTCGATACCGAGCGAGAGCGGCGTGACGTCGAGGAGCAGGACGTCGTGGACGTCCCCCGCAAGCACGCCTCCCTGGATCGCGGCGCCGAGCGCGACGACCTCGTCGGGATTCACGCCACGGTGCGGCTCGCGTCCGAAGAGCTCCCTGACCTTCTCCTGGACGGCGGGGATCCTGGTGGAGCCGCCGACGAGGATGACCTCGTCGATGGCGGAGGGTTCGAGCCCGGCGTCGCGGAGCGCGGAGGTGCACGGCTGGACGGTCCGCTCGATGAGATCGGCGGTAAGGGCCTCGAACTTGGCCCGCGTGATCTTCACGTTGAGATGCTTCGGACCGCTCGCGTCCGCCGTGATGAACGGCAGGTTGATATCGGCCTGCGGCGTCGACGAGAGTTCGCATTTCGCCTTCTCGGCGGCGTCCTTGAGCCGCTGAAGCGCCATCGCGTCCTTCGAGATGTCGATCCCCTGTTCCTTGCGGAACTCGGCCACGAGCCAATCGATCACGCGCTGATCGAAGTCGTCGCCGCCGAGATGCGTGTCGCCGTTCGTCGACTTGACCTCGAAGACGCTGTCGCCCAGCTCGAGGATCGATATGTCGAACGTCCCGCCGCCGAGGTCGAAAACGGCGATCGTCTTCTCGCCCTTCTTGTCGAGGCCGTACGCGAGCGCGGCCGCGGTGGGCTCGTTGATGATCCGGGCGACCTCGAGACCCGCGATCCTGCCTGCGTCCTTCGTCGCCTGCCGCTGGGAATCGTTGAAGTACGCGGGAACGGTGATGACGGCCTTCGTGACCGGCTCGCCGAGGTACTTCTCCGCGGCTTCCTTGAGATACTGCAGGACCATCGCCGAGATCTCCGGCGGGGAGAATTCCTTGTCTCCAGCGCGGACCCGCGCGTCGCCGTTCGGCCCCTCGACGACGGTGTACGGCACCTCGGAGATCTCCGTTCCGACCTCGCCGAACTTGCGGCCCATGAAGCGCTTGATCGAATAGACGGTGTTGCCCGGGTTGGTCACCGCCTGACGCTTGGCGAGCGTGCCGACGAGCTTCTCTCCGTCCTTGAACCCGACGACCGACGGGGTCGTCCGGTCTCCCTCGGGATTGGGAATGAGTACGGGTTCGGACCCCTCGATGACCGCCACGCAGGAATTCGTCGTTCCGAGATCGATACCTATGATCTTCGACATGTCGTTACTTCCTTTCTTCATCCGATCGTCAATCGTATTCGCCGTGTCTGCGCACTGCGACCTCGATATGAACAAACAAGAGGCGTGCCACCACCCGGCACGATTCGCAACCTTGTATCTATCAATATTGCAATGGATTAACTATCTGGCGGCGGGACGTCCCGGCTCTATCCTCCCGGACTCTGCCGCCGGCCCATGACAGGAAGGTCATAATGGCAGATTATGTCAGTCTGTCTGGCATGCGTCGTCATCGTTTTCCGCGTCGAATCGGCATCGGATGCTCCCCGATTCCATGCGCAGGATGATCTCCTTGCAGATGTCGAAGTTCCGTCTCGCCATGTCGCTGTACGAGTAGTACGCGCACTGCCCCCGGCGGTCGCACCGGTTTTTCGAACGGCAGTTGATCAGCTGCGCGACGATCCAGGAGGAAAGATACTCGTGCTCGTCCACCGACCAGCGATCAGCTCCCCGCTCCGCGTCGTGCTTGTGATGGTAGGGCATCAGCTGCCGCCGCATCTCGTCTATCAGCCGCCGGAGTCTCGACATCGCATCTTCCTTTCGTGGCGATTTTCTGTCTCGTTCGAGCGACTACGACCATCCCCCGGGGACGGTCATGACATGCCGTTTCGTTCCATTTCCGCTCCGCCTGCTTTTTTCCGTTGACGGACATAGGTGTTTCACCCTATATTCTGTTCACGGAAAGGTCCCGCGATCTAATTTCGTCCGGAACAACCCACCGGGCGTTCGGCAGCAGCGGATCTCGTCTACCGACGCAAGCTTGTTGCCCCTGACACCAGATCGTGGGATCTTTCCTAATGTTCCTTTCGCTCTCCCGTCTCCGCCATCCCCGCCAGTTCGTCGAGCAGAATCGGCCGCGTGTTCTTCCGCGGATCCTCGAGAACGATTTCGAGCAGCCTGTCGAGGACGCGGCCGACCACCGGCCCCCCCTTCACGCCGAGAACGCGCATCACGTCCCGTCCGTCGACGGCGAGAGCGGATCTCGTGAAAGCCGCCCGCCCCTCGATAAGGCGGTCGATGCGGCACCGGGTCTCTTTGAGCCGACGAAGGCCTTCCCCGTCGTCGCGCGAGGCGAGATCCGCCGCCGCGAGCGAGAAGAGATCGTCGATGTACACCTCGCCGACGCGTGCGATGAACCGCCTGACCGCCGCATCCGACCACTCGTCCGTTATGTCGAACATGTGGCACGCCACGAGGTGGACGACCCGCGAGAGGATGCCTCCCGGATACCGGAGCCTCTCCAGCACGTCGCCCGCAAGCCGGGCGCTCTCCGCCTCGTGGCCCCAGAAGACGACTCGCCCCTCCACTTCCCGTCTCATCGGAGGCTTGCCGAGGTCGTGCAGGAGAGCCGCCCAGCGAAGGACGAGATCGTGCCCGACGCCGTCGCAGGTCTTCAGGCTGTGCGTGAATACGTCGTCGATGTGGTATTCGTTCTGGGTGACGCCCACCGTCGCCGCGAGTTCCGGCAGCACCCCGGAGAGCAATCCCGCCTCTTGCATGAAGAAGAACCCGGCCGACGGCGACGCGGCGCGGATCATCATCTTGTCGAGTTCCATGCGTATTCGTTCCGGCGCCACGGCAGAGAGCAGTGCGGCGTCCCTTCGCATCTGTTTGATCGTCTCGGTCGTCGCCTCGAGATCGAACCGCGCGAGCATCTGGACGCCTCGCAATATCCGCAGCGGATCCTCGACGAAGGATTTCTGACGGTTGACCCGGAGCCGGCGAGCCGCGATGTCCGTCCGACCCCCGAGGGGGTCGACGAACCGGTGCTCCCCGAGATGAACGGCCATCGAATTGATCGTGAAGTCCCGTCGGAGCAGATCCTCCTCTATCGGGATCGACGGATCGAAATCGACATCGAAGTCCCGGTGGCCGGTACCCGTCGAGACCTCACGCCGCGGCAACGAGACGTCGACGGTGCTCCCCGCCGCCGGCGTGAATTTCACGACGCCGAACGTCCGGCCTACGAGATCGACCGAACCGTACCGGGACAGGATATCGAGAAGTCGGTCGAGCGGCAGAGCCGTCACGACGTAGTCGTCGTCGATCGAGCGCCCCGCCTCGCCGATGAGATGATCGCGCACGGCGCCGCCGACGAGAAAGAGCCCGCCTTCACCGAGGACCGCCCTCTCCCACGCGTGCAGCTCGCGCCCCAGGAATCTTCCCGGTTCTCCGTTCATGCAGGGAAGGGTAACGGAGGTGCGGCGGCGGGTCAATAGCCGTCAGCGCCCGGCTGTCCGCCTCATCCAGAGTCGTCTGGCGAGGCGGAAGGCGCCGCCCAGCGCCCCCGCCGGCAACAGCCGGAAGAGGGCCCGCGCCGGCTTCGTGGCGAGAATGAGGAACTGGAGGGAAACGGCGACCTCGCCGGCGCGGCGCCGGATCGACGCGTGCGGCGCCGCCCGGTCGTACCGTGGGGTCTTCACGCCCCATCCCCGCCAGAGTCGCAGGCGGAGAAAGGCGCCCCGTTTCTTCAGATCAAACCCGTGGGAATGCATCCGTTCGGCGTCGCCGACCGTGATCTCTTCGCAGACGATCGCTCCTGACGCGGTCGCGGCCTCGACGATCCGTTCTCCGGCGACCGTTCGTGCGAGCAGGATCGACCAGCCCTCCTCTCCCCTTCCCTCCCGTGCCCATCCGTCCCCGACGGAAAGGTCGGCGAGTTCGTTCGTCAGATCGATGCAGAAAAGGCATCGCCGGTTCACCCAGAACGGGATCGCCTGGTTGAAATCGAGCTTCGACATGCTCGCCGTGCGGCCGTCCCTCGTTCGTACGTGGAAAAACCCCGGCCACGGACCCTCCCGGTATCGCAGCCGTTCGATATCCTCGACGCGCTTGATACCGAGTTTCCCCAGCATGGCCCGGGTCGCTTCGTAATAGAGGTTGTTGCCGCAATACACGCCGATCACCGGCGCGATCTCGAAACCGGCCGACCAGCCGGCCGACTCGAGTTTCCGCAGCCCGTGCACGTGGCAGGGGAGCCCGACATACGCATACCGGCCCGCACGCCCCCGAAGCCCGGAGAGGACCGTGTTCAGGGGGCTGAGGTGGTATCTGCTCTGCGAGGCGGCGAGAATGTCCTCGCGCGTCCGCGCGATCGCGCCTTCTCCCCGCCACGGCTCCCCGGCGGCGTCGCCGAAGACGACGGCCCCGGCGGTCTCTTTCGACTCGACGAGGCGAAGCAGCAGGGCCGTTATGACTCCTCCGCTCGCGCCGCCGCGCCTCACCGACGGATCGACGGCATGCGCGAGCCACGCGGTGCGCACGACGCCGAGCAGCTCGTTCCGGGCCCGCTCCCCGAAGAGGGACTCCTCGAGCGGGCCGAAATCGACTTCCCCCCCGGGGCATCCGGCGAGACAGGAACCGCACGACGTGCAATCGTCCCCCGCGACGGGGAGGCAACGCCCCGTCGGGTCCGCGATCGAGAGGTTCCCCGTCGGGCACGCGCCGACGCACGTCCCGCATCGGGTGCACAGCCCCCTCTCGACGATCGTCTCGAGCAGGATGTCACAGGGTCGCCGAGCAGACATAGAACTGCCGGATGCCGAGGCTCGCCAGGGGGCCCGATCCGAACAACCTGCCCAGCTGGACATCGAGACGCTCCATACGCATCCCGCCGAACGGGATGAACAGCGTCCCCTCATGGTCGAGCAGATCGAAACCCGCTTCCCGCAGCATCCGTTTCACCTCCCCCGGCGCGAGAAACCGGTGCGGCCCCTCGCCGTGATGGAACCGCAGCATCGAATTCAGCACGCTCGTCCATTCGGCGAAGGCCGGCGGCAAACTCATGACGAGCTGACCGCCCTCCACGAGCACCCTGCGCAGCTCCCGAAGGAAGATGAGCGGGTCGGGAACGTGTTCGAGCGTCTCGAGGGACATCGCGATATCGAAGGAATCGTCGGGAAAGGGCAGTTCGTGCAGCGATGTCTGCACGTGGGTTTCTTCCGGATGCAGTCGCCGGCTGCCCCGGAGCATCTCGAAGGAGAGATCGGCGTTCACCAGCCGGATACCGGGACATGCGCGGCGCAGCCACGGCACGCCGTCGCCGATCCTCGACCAGACGTTGAGGATCCGCGCGCCGTCCCGCAGGTCGAGTCGCGAGATCGCCCCCCTGAACCGCTGCGTGTGGACACGGTCCATCAGGTCGTTCGCACGCTCGTATTCGTGGACGGCGACCCCGTCCCAGAACAGACGCACCTCGTCCATGGTGAAACGGTTCTCGTATGCGCTCATGTATCTTCCCCCGCCGTCCCGGACGCAGGATACCCGACGGCCCTTCCCCGGGGCTCTTCGAAAGCGGGGCCGGTCATCCCGGGTGCCGTTCGCGCCTGATCGCGGAAATCTGGTCCGCGAAGATCCCCATGAAGAAGACGAGCACGCTCGTCAGGATCGCCAGCATGCCCATGTTCGGCGCTCGTCGATAGGCGACGATACCGTAGATGGTGAAGAGCGCGCCGGCCAGGAAGAGAACGATGGAGACCGGCATGAACACCTTGAGCGGGTTGAAGAGCACGATCACGCGCACGATCAGAAGGAAGGTCTTGTAGCCGTCGCCGAAGAACCTGACGTTGCTCGCCCGGCCGATCCGCTCCTCGGTCCTGATCGGCACGTATTTGACGCTGTATCCCGCGCGGAGATAGGCCAGCGTGATCGTCGTCGTGAAGGAGAAGCCGTTGGGACAGATGTGCAGGAATTCCCCGACCGTCTTCTTCGTGAAGACGCGGAATCCCGAGTTGAGATCCGGGATCCGCACGCCGCTCAGGTAGTCGGCGACCATCGAGAGCAGCTTCTTCCCCGGCGCCCGGATTCCGCCCGCTTTCCGGCGCTGCCCGACGACCATGTCGTGCGTCCCGGCGTGCTCGAGGAGGCGATCGAGATCTTCGGGACGATGCTGGCCGTCAGAGTCCATCATCACGATCGTCTCGTGGGAGGCGTTCCGTATCCCCGCCTTGAGCGCTGCTCCGTATCCCTTGTTGTACGGCTGGCTGACCAGGCGCGCTCCGGCCTTGCGGACGATCGAGGCCGTTCCGTCGGTCGATCCGTCGTCGATGACGAGGACCTCCCAGCCCCGCTCGCGGGCGATCGGAACGAGATTTCCGAGAAAGGAGTCCAATCCCGATTCCTCGTTGAATGCCGGGATGATGATCGATACGGCACGTTCCATGTGGGTTGTCCTGTCCGTTCGTCGGGGAAACGATGCGCGTCGTCCTGGTGCCGGGGGCGGGAATTGAACCCGCACGGTGCGTTGCACCAGCGGATTTTAAGTCCGCTGCGTCTACCAGTTCCGCCACCCCGGCACGCGCCATACTCTACGCCGGAGAAACTGTCGCATCAAGGGAAAAGCCGACGCAAGGCGCATGTCCGCACCCGGAGGCGAGACACGATAGCACACACGGTTGTTTACCGATCGTCCGGCGTCGGCCGGAGATCCTCGATCACCGCGGCGTCGATCCACCAGATGTCCGCGTTCCCGTTGCCCGGTCGACCCTGCGCCTGTTCGAGGAACGCGGCGTTTAGCCGTCCCCCGTCGGGCTTTTCCGTCGTACGGGACGACATGAAGAAAAGATAGCGCCCGTCCCGCGACACGAACGGGGACCATTCCCGCCCCGTGGCGGCATTCACCCGTGCGCCGAGATTGAACGGGCCCCTCCAGGAGTCGTTTGCCCCGCGGAACGAGACGTAGTAGTCGGCGCCGCCGAGATTGTCCTCCCGGCCGACGACGCACACGATGATGTAGCTTTCGTCCGGCGCGATGAAGGCGTTGAACCGGTCGTCGCCCGCGTTCACCTCGGCGGGGAGGATCTCCGGCTCGGCGTATTCGCCGTCGACGAAACGCGATCGCATGATGTATTCAACGCGCGCCCCCTGCTCCCGCCGGTTGAAATAGAGGGTGCCGTCGTTCGTGACGGAGGGAAAGAACTCCGCGCCCGACGTGTTCACCGGCAGGCCGAGGTTGCGCGGTTCGCTCCAGCCGTCCGCGACGCGGTCCATCACCCAGATGTCCTGATCGCCGGCTTCGGTCTCCCCCGCCGACGTATCCGGCCGCGTCGAGAGGAAGAAGAAACGCGATCCGTCCGGGGAGATGCACGGTTCGAGATCGAGATGCCCCGGGTCCCGCGAAAAGGGCGCCACCTCGGGCTTTGACCAGACGCCGTCGACCAGTCTCGTCTGCATGATGGCGCTGTAGGCGTAGGGGCCGACGATGCGTCCGAAGTAGATCTCGGAGCCGTCGGGCATCATCGCGATATCGCGCTCGGATGCCCCGGTCGAGACGATACCCGGCGCGAAGATCGCGGCCGTCGTACCGGGCGGAGCACAACCAAGCCATGGAACGTTTGTCGCCTTCGATCCGCCGCCTCCGGCGCATCCGTTCGAAGCGAGGGCGAGCATCGCGGCGATTGCCGCCGTGACCACCGTCCGTGAAGGCATGCGTTCTCCTTTCGATCGGTCTCGCCGTGATCCGCCGCGCGGGACGGCCCGAACCCGCCCGCGATCGATGCCGGTCTTCCGGGGACGCGCGTATCTCACGCGGCGCCGGAACGCCCGCCGGCCAAACGGCTCCCGCGGGGCGACGCAAGCCACGCCGCACCTGGCGATGATCGTGCTGGAATCTGGGATTCGGAGTGGCATCGCCGCATGATAACCGTGGAGGCGGCGACCGGATTCGAACCGGTGATAACGGTTTTGCAGACCGTCGCCTTAGCCTCTTGGCTACGCCGCCTCTGACGCGGGAGTGGATCCCTCCCGATCATCGGCAGCGATCCACTCCACGCAATCTGGAGCGGGAAACGGGACTCGAACCCGCGACATCAACCTTGGCAAGGTTGCGCTCTACCAGCTGAGCTATTCCCGCCTTATGTGCAACAAAGCGTATGCATTATAGGAATCGGCGGTCAGGTTGTCAACCCCATTCCTGCGCGGCTGCCCGCCATCCCGTAGAGCTTCACGTATTCCTTCGCCGAGCGTCTCCAGGAGTGGTCCTCGCGCATGACCCGGGCCCGGGCCCGGGCGACCGCTTTCTCGTCGCGATAGAACCGGACGGCCCGCTTCACCGCATCGGCGAGCGTCTCGGGGTCGTACTCGACGAAGGTGAATCCGTTCCCCTTCGCCCCCTTCGGCGAGAGCCCGTCGATCGTGTCCTTGAGACCGCCCGTCTCGCGCACGATCGGGAAGGTGCCGTACCGCAGGCTGTACATCTGGTTGAGCCCGCACGGCTCGTACCGGGACGGCATGAGGAAGAAGTCGCTGCCCGCCTCGACGAGATGCGCCAGGGCGTTGTTGAACTCGAGTCGGACCCCCATGCGTCCGGGATAGGCGCCGGCGAGCTCCGTGTAGAGCTCGTGGTACTTCTGCTGGCCCGTGCCGAGGATCGCGAAGGCGACCGGCTCTTCCATGATCGACGCCAGGGCCTCGGCGAGGATGTCGAAGCCCTTCTGGTCGACGAGCCGGGAGACCATGCCGATCACGGGGACGTCGGGCGTCGCGTCCAGGTCGAACGCCTCGGCGAGCGCCGCCTTGTTCCGCGCCTTGCCGGAAAGGTCGTCGGCGGTGAAGGCGGCCGGGATCAGGTCGTCGGCGGCGGGATCCCACGCGCCCGGATCGATGCCGTTCAGGATCCCGACGACCGAATCGCGGCGCGCCGCGATGACGCCCTCGAGCCCGTAGCCGTACTCCTCGGATGACATGATCTCCTCGGCGTACGTGCGGCTGACCGTGCTGATGACGCTCGCGTAGGACAGCCCGACTTTCATCACGTTCACGCGCCCCCAGTACTCGAAGGGGCTCATCGGCGAGAACAGGGCCGGGTCGAGCCCGGCCTTCACGATGAAATCCCGCTCGAAGATGCCCTGGTAGGCGAGGTTGTGCACGCTGAAGACCGTCGCGGTCGTCTCGAAGAGCGGGTCCGATCCCCGTTCGATCTCGATGAGCGCCGGCACGAGCCCCGTGTGGAAATCGTTGCAGTGGACGATGTCCGGCGAGATGCCCAGTTTGGCGATCGTCTCGACGACGGCGCGGTTGAAGAAGATCGTCCGCTCGTCCTCGTCCGGGAAGGCCTCGCCGGCGGCCGTCGTGTAGATGCCGTCGCGCCCGTAGTATTCCTCGTTCTCGACGAAGTAGACGCGAATGCCCGTACCCGGCTTGACGGCGCTCCGGAGCCCGAAGGGCACGCGACGCCCCGCCACGTCGACGGCGAGGAGCGGCAGACCGCCGACCGCCGCGATCCCGAAGGCCTGCCGGTCGATCGACGCGTAGAGCGGCGTGATGACGGTGAGGCGGCATCCGATCTGTTCGAGCTCGTCCGGGAGCGCGCCCATGACGTCCGCGAGTCCCCCGACCTTGGAGTAGGGAACGATCTCGGTGGTCGCGACGACCACGTTCATCCGTGTGCTACTTTTCATCTTCGTTCTTTCCTTCCAGGACGCCGACCGCCGGCGCGTCGACGTCGATCGCCCGAAGCGCCTCGGCCGCGACCTCGGGTGGCGTGGGATTGATATAGAACCCGCTTCCCCACTCGAAACCGGCGACCTTCGTGAGCTTGGGCATGATCTCGATGTGCCAGTGGTAATAGTCGAGGTCGGGGGTCTTCGCGGGAGCCGTGTGGATGATGAAATTGAAGGGCGGCACGTCGAGGGCGATGTCGAGCTTCCGGATGACGGTCTTCATGATCCCCGCGAGCGACGAGAACCACTCGGTCGGGGTCTTCTCGAACGCCGACACGTGGCGGAGGGGCATCACCCAGGTCTCGAAGGGGAAGCGCGACGCGTAGGGGGCGATCGCAATGAAATGCTCGTTGCGGTGGATGATCCGCTTCTCCTCCTGAATCTCCTGCTTGAGCAGGTCGCAGAAAATGCACCGCTCCTTCAGGCTCCAGTGGAACTTCGCGCCGTCGAGCTCCTCGATCGCGCGCTTCGGTATGATCGGCGTGGCGATGATCTGGAAATGCGAATGCTCCAGCGACGCCCCCGCCTCCTCTCCCCAGTTCTTGAAGACGAGGATGTACCGGAAGCGGGAATCCTTCTTGAGATCGATGCAACGGTCTCGCAGTGCCCAGAATATGCTCTCGACGTGATCGTCGGGCAGGTAGGCGAGGTTGAGCTTGTGGTCGGGCGATTCGATCAGCACCTCGTGGGCCCCGACCCCGCGCATCATGTCGTAGATCCCGTCCCCGCGCTTGTCGAGCTCGCCCTCTATCTGGAGTGCGGGAAACTTGTTCGGAACGACGCGCACCGTCCATCCGGCGGTGTCCGGCGCCGTATGCGGATCTCGGTAGGCGAGCACTTCCGGCGGCGTCTTGTCCTCGTTCCCCGGGCAGAAGGGACAGAATCCCCCCCTGGCCGGGCGCTTCTCCATCTTGAAGTCGATCGGACGCTTGCCGCGTTCGGTCGAGATGATCACCCATCGACCGATGATCGGATCCTTGCGAAGCTCTGGCATCTGGTGCTGTACTCCTTCCGGCAGCAGGCGTCACCTGCGAACGGTCGTCTGCACGATCCAGCAGTCCGGGTACCGGTCCCCGAGCGCCACGCGCGCGGCCGCGGCCGCGTCCCTGCTCTCGAAATCCCCGACCCGGACCTTGTACAATCCGTCTTCATACTCTATATATGTCGCGAGGTCGCCCTCGGCCACGATTCTTTCCTTCACGGCCTTCGCCGCAGCCAGTTCGCGGGAGGCGAACACCTGTACCCGGTACCCGAGGGCGAAGGCCTCGGGGACCGCCGTCCCGGTTGCCGCCTCCTCCACGCGGACGCTCGTCGTATCGACGCGCTCGAACTCGATGTCCTCTTCCGGCGCGACGGCGAGCGTATCCTCGACCGGCATCTCCGCCTCGAGATCGTAGGGCTTCGCCGCCGGGGCCGGCGCGTCCGCGGCCTCGTCGACGCCGTCGAGCGGGATCGTCGACGCCCGGGTGTCCGGTTCCGGTCTCGTCTCCACGCGGCCTGCCCGTTCGGAACGCGTGCATCCCGCCATGAGAAGGAACATGACGGCGACCGTCGCGATCCCCGCTCTTCCCCGACCCGATAGTCTCATCGTATCGCCTCCCGCCTGCAAAACGCGTACCGACACGGTCTACCTATCAGATGGAGCGGCCAAGTGTCAACGAAAATTGCCCCGGGCGGCGGCCGGTCGCCTCAGGAGGAGGGCTGTGCGACGCGATAATAGATCTCCTCGATCTGATCGGCGATACGGTCCCAGTCGTAGCGCTCGGCGACGCGCGATCGCCCTGACGCGCCCGTCGCCAGCCGCTCGTCCACGGGCATCGCGAGGAGTTCCCCGAGGGCCCGCGCGAGGTCGGTCGCGTCCCCCCGGCGGAAAAAGGCGGCGATCCCGCCGGCGACCTCGACGTTCTCCGGAATGTCGCTCGCGAGAAGGGGACGGGAATAGCCCATCGCCTCGATCAGGGATATCGGCAATCCCTCGACGAGGGACGGGAGCACGTAGAGGGCGCAATGGCCGTAGAGCTCGTCGAGGAGCGGGCCCGAGATGAAACCGGGAAAGAGTACGCGGTCGTCTGCGCATGCCCGCAGGCGCGCGGCGTAGCGCCTCTCGAAGCGCTCGTCGCCGACGATGACGAGGCGGCAGTCTGTCTCGACGGCCGAGAATGCCTCGATGAGCGTATGGAAGCCCCGCTCGACGATGAAGCGCCCCACGCTCAGGATGTAGCGCCCGGGCTCGATCCTCATCGCGGCCGCCTCGCGAAACGGCGGGGTTTCCCTGAGGGTGGTCCCGTTTGGAACGTAATCCGCGGTCCGTTTGTACCGGTCCCGGACGAGTTGCGCAATGATCCGCGAGACGGCGATCACCGCGTCCGCCCGCGTCGCGGCGACCGCTTCGCCCCGCCGTAGCAGGAATTTCGCAGCCCTGCCCCACTTCGACTGGCGGTAATCGAGGGCATGGATCGTCGCCACGGTCCGCCGGCCCGCGATCCGGGGTATCGGGCAGAAGAGTGACGGGCCGATCCCGTGGTAGTGCACGATGTCATAGGGACCGACGGCCGCGGCCAGGCTCGCCGCGAACGCGTTCGTTGCCGTCTCCAGATTCTTCGTGGGGATCGACGGAAGAACGCGGAGCTCCATGCCGCGATGCCCGTCGACCGCGCCGAACGGACGCCTGCCGAACACGACGACGCGGTGCCCCCGGTCGGCGAGCCGCAGGCCGATCTCCTCCACGTGGCGTTCGATCCCGCCGAAGAGGGCCGGGAGCCCCTTCGCCCCGATCATCGCTATCGACAGACGTGCGCGGTTGTTCATGGCTTCTTCAGGCCGATTCGCGGGGGAAACGCCCCGTGGCGATCCTCCCCCACGAGGCGAGTATCCAGCCGATCGGGCGCAGGGGTGTCCGCCGCATCGAGGTGCGCGCCGTACAGATCATCCAGCACGGCAGGCGGCAGGAATCGACCGCCGCCCTCGCCTCGCGAGCGCTGTCGCTCTCCCAGATCTCCTCGAAGTCCCGTTCGGCGAGATTTCCCATCTCCCGGTTCAGGGTCAGGCACGGATAGACCTTTCCCTCGGGATCGACGAAGACCGATTCCCTCCCGGCGAGGCAACCGAGCAGCCGCTCCCTCTTCACGTTGAACCGCTCGACCCCCGCGTAGAAATACGCCCGCAACCAGCGTTTCGGGCTGAGGGAGAGCAATTCCTTCCGCATGACGTACCTGAGTTCCGATTCGAGCGATCCCGGCTCGACGCGCTGGTTCTCGTCGGTCGAGAAGTAGAATTCGGAATTCTGCGCGACCGACGCGGTGAACTGGTAGCCGAACTGCCGCGACAGGTCGTACACGGCGCCGAGATGCTCGACGTTTCCCCGCTGCGCCGTGAACGCGACGCGCACGTTTCGGTAGCCGATCGTCCTGAGTCCCGTCAGCGTCTCGACGACCTTCTCGAACCCCCCCTCGACGCCTCGTATCTCGTCGTGCGTTTCACCGATCCCGTCGAGCGAGACGGCGATGCCGACGTTGCGGCCGATACTCATCAGGGCGGGCGCGGCGTGCAGGATGCGCCGTTTCTGGAAGCCGTTCGTCGAGATCACGATCCGAGGGCCGCGGCACCGCTCGTCGACGACGCGGACGATATCGACGATGTCATCGCGGAGAAACGGCTCCCCGCCCGTGATGTTGACATCCCGGAGCGTGCGGGGCAATCGCCCGAACATCGCCGGTTCGAGTTCCGGCCCCGGCGGCAGCTGCCAGATATTGCACATGTTGCAATGGGAGTCGCAGCGGTAGGTGACCGCAACGACGGCATCGACCGGGAGGGTCATCGTCGGCTCCTTTCCCCGGCGACCAGGCGGCCGAACAGCCGGGCGTACTCATCGATCATGCGTTCTTCCGAGAAACGGGAAACGGCCCGTTCGCGCGCCCGGATGCCGATCACCGTTCGCAGGTCCCCGTCCGCGAGGCGGGCGATCGCGCCGCGAAGCCCCGCCTCGTCGCCCGGATCGACGAGGAATCCCTCCTCGCCGTCCTCGACCATCTCCGCGATCGATCCGACCCGCGTCGCGACCACCGGAAGGCCCGAGGCCATCGATTCGAGGACCGAGAGCGGAAAGGTCTCGACGACCGGGTGCGACGGCAGCACGGAGACGTCCGACGCCCGGAGGATGCGCGGCACGTCCTCCCTGAGCCCGAGGAAACGCACCGCCGCCCCGAGTCCTGCGGCATCGGCCCGCGCGCGGAGCCGCGCCTCCTCCTTGCCCGACCCGGCGACGAGAAGGATGAGCCCGGGGATCAGGCCACGCAACCCGGCGACGACGTCGAGCAGCATGGCGTGGTTCTTCTCGGGCCTGAGCTTCGCGACGACGACGATGACGAATGCGTCCGCGTCGATCCCGAGCTCGCGGCGCGTCCTGTTTCGCTCCCCCGGCTCCGCCGGATGGAAGCGTCCGGTGTCGACGCCGTTGTTGACGACGGCGATCCGCCGGGGATCGACGCCCTCCCGTTCTGCGATCCATGCCGCATGGGTCCCGGCCAGCGCCACCACCCGCTCGTAGAAGGGAAGCGCCAGGCGGTCGCTCAGGTTCAGCGAGCCCTTCCTGCCCCACAACCCGGTCGAGTGCAGGGGCATGACGCGATGCCGGAGCCCCGCGAGGAGCCCGGCCGCCGCGCCGCAGAGCAGTGCGTCGTGATGGTCGAGCGCGTAGAGTATCCCGTGCCGGTCCTTTCGCAGGCGTTTCGCGACGCGGACCGGCGACAGTGGATCGTACCGGCAGCTTGCGAGGCGGTCGCGGGTCTCGATCCCCGCCCGGGCGATCGATTCCCCGACGGGCCCCCGCTCGCGGAGGCAGAGCGAGACCGTCCGGAATCCCCGCGCCGGCAGTTTCGTCGCCAGGGCCGCCACGATCCGCTCGGCTCCCCCGGTGACGAGGGTGGATGACAGGAAGAATACCGTTCTGCCACCGTCGGACGGATGCATCTTCGTCCTCAGATATAGGGTCCTTCCCGCCTTCCCTGCTTGCAGCGGAGATCCTCGAGTTTCGCGTGGACGCGCGCGGGATTCCCGTAGGCGAGGACGCCGGGCGGCAGATCCTTCGTCACGACGGACCCGCTGCCCACCAGCGTCCCCTCTCCGATCGTCACGTAGGGGACGATCGTCACGTTCACGCCGATGCGGCAGCCGCGCTTCAGCACCGGCCCCCTCATGCACTCGCCCGATCCGGGGCAGCCGGGATGGATGTCGTTCGCGATCGTCACGCCGGGCGCCATGAATACGCCGTCCTCGATGACGGTGAACTGCGCGACGTAGATATTGCAGTGTATCTTGACGTTCGAGCCGATGCGGCACCCGTAGTCGACGACCGAGTTGTTCCAGATGTTGAAGGCGTCACCGATCTCGTTCTGTTCCCTGATGACGACGTTGTGGCCCGTTTCCAGCCCGGCGCCGATCGTGGAGCCCGCGTAGACGACCGTTCCGCTCCGGATGCGCGCGTTCGCGCCGATGACGAGTTCCTCGCTCACGCCCCGCCGCGGGGAGAGATAACCGACGATCGCCGCCGGGTCGATGCTGGCGTCCGACCCGAGACGCACCAGTCCCAGGCGCCGGGATTCATGCGCGTTCTCCATGGATCATCCTTCCAGCTTCGGGTAGGCGATCTCGAACTCCGCCCCGCGCGCGGCCATCGACCGGTCGGCGGCGTTGAGCGCGAGAAGGACTTCCAGCCCGTTGACGCCGCTGCTGATCGGTTCCGCCCGGCCCTCGACGCAATCGACGAAGTGCTGGCACTCCATCTTGAGCGGCTCGGCCCCGTTGAGCTTCGGTATCCGGATGTCGCCGTAGCGGTAGGAGAGCTGGAACTCGCCGAAGGAATCGTAGTGCGGCGTGACCGTGACGCCCTTGTCGTAGATCCTGATCTTCTCGAGCTGGGAGATGTCGTCGTAGACGAGCATCTTCTTCGATCCGACGACCGTCGTCTTCCGGATCTTGTTGGGATTGAGCCACGACACCTCGATGTTGGCGAGCACCTGCCCGGGGTACCGTATGTTGACGAAGGCCACGTCCTGGATCGACGGCTGGATGTACGAATGCCCCGTCGCCGAGACGGAGATGGGCCGCGAATCGAGGATGTAGTTGAAGATGGAGACGTCGTGCGGGGCCAGGTCCCAGACGACGTTGATGTCCTCCTGGAACAGACCGAGGTTCACGCGGGTCGTCTGGATGTAGTAGATGTCTCCCAGTTCGCCGGACTTTATCAAATCCTTGATCTTGTTGACGGCGGACGTGAAGACGAAGGTGTGCCCGACCATGAGGAATCGCTTCTTCTCGGCGGCGAGGCGCACGAGCTTCTCGCCCTCCTCGATCGACTTCACGAGCGGTTTCTCCACGAAGACGTGCTTGCCCGCCTCGATCGCCTCGACGGCGATCGGATAGTGCGACGATACGGGCGTCGCGATGACGACCGCGTCGATCTCCGGATCGGCGATGATCTCCCGGTAATCCGTCGTGGTTCCGATCGACGGATAGAGCTGCTTCATGTGGGCGAGGCGATTCTCGTCCAGATCGGCGCAGGTCCTGACCGTGCTGTCGGCGAGAGCGTTGAAGTTCCTGATGAGGTTCGGACCCCAGTATCCGCAGCCGATTACACCTACTGTGAGCACTGTTCCTCCAACCGGTTAGAATCCCCCCGCCCCGGTCAGCATGACCGGCACGGTACGCAGCATGATCTTGAGATCGAGGAGCAACGTCCAGTTCTCGATATAGTACAGATCGAGCATCACCATCTCGTGGAACGGGACCGTGCTCCGCCCGCTCACCTGCCACAGGCCGGTCAGCCCCGGCCTCACCGCCAGTCGCAACTTGTGCCAATCCTCGTAGCAGTCGTATTCGTATGCCAGCGGCGGTCTCGGCCCGACGATCGACATCTCTCCTCTCAGGATGTTTATGAACTGCGGCAGTTCGTCGAGACTCGTCTTCCGCAGGAACGATCCGATCGCGGTGACCCGTGGGTCGTTCGTGATTTTATAAACCGAGGTTTCGCTACCGTCAAGGGGAGAATCGTCCATCCGGCCGAGAATGAAATCGCGCGCGAATTCGCGATGAGAGGCGTCATCGCAATCCGTGCGCATCGTGCGGAATTTGAAAAGGGTAAACTCCTCCCCATGCTCCCCTATCCGTTTTTGCCTGAAGAACACGGGGCCGCTCGACGTCAGCCTGATCAGCAGGGCGATGGCGAGAAAGAACGGAAATCCAACGACGAGAAGGACCGCCGATGCAACGAAATCGAGCATACGCTTGACGAAACGTTCCAACGCGCTTCGTTCGCGAACGCTCAGACGGTCGTCTCCCGCGAAGGTTCCCGTGCGCTGCCGAACCTTGTCGCTGTTGTCCAGGGCGAGTGATAACTTCCTCATCGCTTCACTTCCCGCCTCGAGGACCCTCTTCTGCTTATGCCGTTAACCGTTTACCTGTATCCCCCTCCTCGTTCGTGACCCGGCCGGCGACGTCAGAGCTTGACGAGCACCTCGCAGACCCGGTCGACCTCTTCCCCCGTCAATTCCGGGAACATCGGCAGCGTGAGACTCGTCCTCATCAATCGCTCCGAGACGGGGAAGTCCCTCTCCCCGTAACCCAGATGATGGAATGCCGGCTGCAGATGCACCGGCACCGGATAATGCTGTCCCCACCCGATGCCCTCGTCGGTCAGCGCCCGACCGATCGCATCCCTGTCCTCGCGCGCTATCGGGAACAGGTGATAGACCGGCGTGCAGCCGTCGGCTTCCTCCGGCATCCAGAAACCGGCCTCGCCGAGGGCCGCCCGGTACCTGGCGGCGAGCTCGCGCCGCTTGCCGTTCCATTCGTCGAGATGAGCGAGCTTGACGCCGAGGATCGCGGCCTGCAGCGAATGCAACCGGTAGTTGTATCCCAGCTCGGCGTGCTCGTTCTTCCGGAACTGTCCGTGATGCCGCAGCCCCTTCACGCGGGAGACGATGCGCTCGTCGCTCGTCGTGATCGCTCCGCCCTCGCCGAAGGCCCCGAGATTCTTGCTCGGATAGAAGGAGAAGGCGCCCGCATGGCCGAGCGAGCCCGCCCTTCGCCCGCGGTACATGGCCCCGTGCGCCTGGCACGAGTCCTCGATGACGACGATCCCCTTCCCTTCGGCGATCGACATGATCGCATCCATGTCGCATGTCTGCCCGAAGAGATGCACCGGTATGATCGCCTTCGTCTTCGGCGTGAGAGCCGACTCGATCAGCGCCGGATCGATGAGGGCCGTGCTCTCGAGAACGTCGACGATGACCGGTTTCGCTCCGATCATCGCAATCGCCTCGACGGTCGCGATGAAGGTGTTCGCGACGGTGATCACCTCGTCGCCGGGACCGATCCCGGCGGCGAGAAGCGCCAGCTGGAGCGCGGTCGTCCCGCAACTCGCCCCCGCGCAGTGCGTCGTGCCGCAATACGCGGCGAAATCCTTCTCGAATTGCTCGAGCGTCGGTCCGAGAACGAACGCCGTGTTGTCGACGACCCCGGCGATCGCCGCGTCGACCTCACTCCGGATCCCGCGGGTCTGTTCCGCAAGGCTGAAAAACGGAATATTCTTCATACAGCAAGCTCCCGATGTTGACCCCTGACTCAATCCCAACGATTATAACATATTTGCACTATAGGCGCTATCCCCCTTTTTCCGGCGGGCCCGAACGGCGCTTCCGCCTCGACCAGAGGTCTTTTTTCGTTGTATTCGGTTCGACATACGGGATAGTCTGCCGTCGGGCAACGACCAGGCGGGGATCGAAAGCTCATGAGGATCCTGCTCGCAAGCGAAGAAATCACCGCGACTCCCGAGGAGGGATCGCTCGTCTTCACGAGGCACCTCTGCCGCTGGCTCGCCGCGCGGCACGATTTGACCGTCGTGCACGCCCTGGGCGAGTCGGAAGACGGGTTCCGCTCGCTCCGCCTCCTCTCGCGGCGGACGTTCCTCTCCCGGGGCCTCGTTCAAATCCTGCGCCAGGAGCGATTCGATCTCGTCCTCTACCTTCCGTCGTCCGGGCTCACGCCGCCCGGTTTGATCCGGGGGCTCCTCCTCCGAGCCGCCGCCGGCTCGCCCCTGTTCGTCTTCGCCCTCCAGGACCGTCGTATCGGGGCCCTGCACGCGACGATCTCCCGTTTCGCCCGGCCTGAAAAGGTCTTCACGCCGGTTCCCGGCCTGCGGAGCGCCCTCGACGGGATCGGCGTGCCGAACGACGTCGTCCTGCCCGGGTGCGACGACGCGGTTTTCGTCCCCGTCGAGCCGGCGCGCAAGGCGGCGCTTCGCCGCAAGTACGACCTGCCGGCCGACCGGTGGATCGTCCTGCATGTCGGGCATGTGAAGGAGAGCCGCAACCTGCAGGTCTTCCTGCGATGGCGCGACTGGGGATCGGATATCCTGCCTGTCGTCAAGTCCGGCGGGACCGAGGCCGGCTGGGCGTCACGGCTCCGCCGCGCCGGGGTGATCGTGATCGACGAATACCTTCCTGACATGCACGAGCTCTACCAGCTCGCCGATTGCTACCTTTTCCCCGTCCTCGCTCCCCGCGGCGCGCTCGAATGCCCCATCTCGGTCATCGAGGCGGCCGCCTGCGGGCTTCCCGTCGCGGCAACCCCCATCGTCGCCTTGCCGGACATCGTCGAATCGGGGCGGGGATTCGCCCGCGTCGAGGGCGCCGCCGACCTGCCCGCCGTCTTCGCGCGTTTCCGGGCCTCGCCCACCCGGCCGTCCGCGCCCGTCCGCGACCTCTCGTGGCGCTCGGTCTTCTCGCGGTTCCTCGAACCGCACCTTGCCGCCATCGCGGCCGGTGGCGAAAGAGGATGACCGGGTTCCCCGCCGGCCGGCCGCCGAGTTGACAGCATCGGGCCGTTCGGCTAGTATTGCGGGCGCATCGTCCCCGTTGTCACGAACAAAGGAAGGACCCATGATAGAGGGTGTCAAGGTCAAGCGATTGCGCGTCATTCCGGACGAGCGCGGACGTCTGATGGAAATGGTGCGTTGCGACGAGGAGGATTTCATCCGGTTCGGCCAGGTCTACATGACCACCGCCTATCCCGGCGTGGTGAAGGGATGGCACTTCCACCGGAAGCAGTGGGACAACATGGTCGTCGTCCGCGGGATGATGAAGATCGTCCTCTACGACGATCGCGAGGACTCTGCGACCCATGGCGAGATAAACGAATTCTTCGCCGGGGTCTTCAATCCCGTCCGCGTGACGATACCCCCCGGCGTTTGCCACGGATTCAAGTGCATCAGCGACACCGAGGCGGTCGTCATCAACACGGTCACCGAGCCGTACGACTACGAGGAACCGGACGAGTTCCGCTACCCGCCGCACGGCGGCGACATCCCCTACGACTGGAACCGCAGGGACGGTTGACGGAAAGAGGAGATCGATGGACAGGATATACGTGACGGGAGCGCGGGGAATGCTCGGGCGGGCGGTCGTTTCCCTCTTCTCCGGCCGCTACGAGGTCTACCCGCGGGACCTGCGCGAGACGGACGTCCGCGATTTCGACACGATCATCGAGGAGATCTGCGGCGCGAAACCGCGATTCGTTCTCCACCTCGCGGCGATGACCGACGTCGACAACTGCGAAACCGACCCCGACGAGGCCTACAGGACGAACGCCCTCGGCACCCGCCACGTCTCCCTCGCGTGCCGCCGGTGCGGCGCGGTCATGGTCTACGTGAGCACGGGATCGATCTACGCCGGCGACAAGCCGACGCCGTACACGGAGTACGACGACCCCGCCCCCGTCAACGTCTACGGCCGCTCCAAGCACCGCGGCGAGCTCGAGGTGCGGAGCCTGCTCGACCGCTTCTTCATCTTCAACACGTGCTGGGTATTCGGCGGCGGGCCGGAGGACAAGAAGTTCGTCGCGAAGATCGTCCGGAAGGCGCGTGCCGGCGAGGAGCTTCGCGTCGTCGACGACCTCTTCGGTTCGCCGACCTATACCGTCGACCTGGCCCGTGCGATCTTCGACTTCATCGAGAGCGGACTCTTCGGGACCTACCACCTGGTGAATCCGGGTGTGGCGAGCCGTCTCGACGAGACGCGCGTCATTCTCGACGCCGCGGGGATCCGGAACAGCCGTCTCGTCCCCTGCCGTGCCGCGGATTTCGCGATGCCCGCCCCGCGGCCGCGCATGGAAGCGCTCGACAACTACAACTTCCGCCTTCTCGGCGTTCCCGAGCCGCGCCCCTGGCAGGAGGCGCTCGAGGAATACGTCCGGGAGACCTTCGCCGGCTGAACGTCGCGGGGCATCAATCGAGCAGGTTCGCCCCCGTCTCGGCGACGAGCCGGTTCGCCTTGAGCAGCGAGTCGAAGGTGCCCGCGTCCGTCCACCATCCGTCGAGAACGTCCCAGGTGAGTTCCCCCCGCTCGATGTAGGCGTTGTTGACGTCAGTGATCTCGAGCTCGCCGCGATCGGACGGCTCGAGGGTTTTGATGATCTCGAAGACGCGCTCGTCGTACATGTAGATGCCGGTCACCGCGTAGCTGGACGCCGGCTCGGACGGCTTCTCCTCGATCCGCACCACGCGTTCGCCGTCGAGCAGGGGCACGCCGAACCGCTCCGGATCGGGGACCTCTTTGAGGAGGATCTTCGCCCCGGAGGGTTGCCGGAGATAGGATTCGACGGCGCGGCGGATGTTCTTCTCGATGATATTGTCGCCAAGGACGACGCAGATGCGTTCTCCCCCGGCGAAATACTCGGCGAGACGGAGCGCCTCGGCGATCCCCCCCTCGCCCTCCTGGTACGTGTAGTCGATGTGCTCGAGCCCGAAATCCTTTCCGTTCCCGAGGAGCCTGAGGAAATCGCCCGCGTTGTTCCCGCCGGTCACGATGAGGATGTCGCGGATCCCCGCGTTTATCAGCGCCTGGATCGGGTAGAAGACCATCGGTTTGTCGTAGACGGGCAACAGGTGCTTGTTGGTGATCCGGGTCAGCGGCATGAGCCTCGTGCCGAGCCCCCCCGCGAGAATGATCCCCTTCATGAACGTCCTCCTCGTGTGTTTCGGCGAGCGACCGGGTTATTATAGTTGAACGCCCCCGGCGTTTCCATTAGTATTGCGGCGTATCGGGCCCGTTCCGGGACGGCGATCCGGAAGGGTTTCGATCTCCTCGCGCTCGTTCCGCCTCATTCCCCGGAGCAGGAGCTGACGGATGGATACGACGGACACCGGACATGCCTCCTTCGAGATCAAGGACTGCGCGCTCGCCGCGATCGCGACGGGGATCCGCGCGCAGAATCTCAAGGAACTCCGGAATATCGTACGGGACATAGATTCCGGATGCATCTACTACCACTTCTGGAGCGGACTGCTCAAGGCCCGCTTCGACGATCCCGAGTACTACAACGACTTCGCCTCGTGGGCCCGGCACGCCCTGCACGACAAGGTGCTCGCCGAGCGTCTCGGGACGATCGACCCGGCGCGGCTTCCCGACCTGGAGGAACTCCGCCTGGCGATCGTCGACATCCTCGAGGCCCGCATGGACGAGATCGAGACGATTTCCTGGACGCGTCCGGACGCGGAGTTCCATTTCATCACCTCGCAGATCGTCGTCTTCGACACCCGCAAGGTCATCCACGAGCCGGAGGAACTCGCCGTAGTCGTCCCGTCCATGAGCCGAAGCAGCATCTTCTACCATTTCATCGACGCCCGCCGGCGCACATTCGGCAACATCGACGACTTCAGCTCGTGGCTCTACGGCTTCGAGGACCGGTACCGCGATCTCTGCGGCCTCCTCGGAAACGTCGACCCCTACTTCGGCACACTCACCGAGTTGCGCCAGCAGCTCGCCGGCATCTTCGCCGGCCGGTTCGGGGAGCGATCGCGATGACCTCGATGCTCGAACAATACGCCGACATCGTCGGCTGGGACGTTATCGACCACCTTCACCAGCTCGTCGAGCCCCTGCGGGGCATACGCGTCGTTCACGTGAACTCGACGAAGAAGGGCGGCGGCGTCGCCGAGATCCTCGCGAAGCTCGTCCCCCTGAAACGGGAGCTCGGGATCGACGTCTCGTGGGAGGTCATCGAGGGGAACCAGGATTTCTTCTCCGTGACGAAGAGCTTCCACAACGCGCTCCAGGGAGATCGCGTCGACGTGCCGAAACGGATGCTGAAGATCTACGAGGAGGTGAACGCGGCGAACGCCGACACCCTCCGCCCCGTCCTCGAGAAGGCGGACATCGTCTTCATCCACGATCCCCAGCCGGCGCCGCTGCTCCGCCACTTCGAATCGCGCACGGGGAAATGGATCTGGCGGTGCCACATCGACGCGAGCCGCCCGAACCGTTCTGTGTGGAAGTACCTCCGGCCGTTCATCGCCGGTTACGACGCGAGCGTCTTCTCGCTCGCCGCGTTCGCGCAGCCCCTCCCGCATCTCGAGTACCTGATCCCTCCGAGCATCGACCCCCTGTCCGAGAAGAACATCGACCTGAAGGACACGGAGGTCCAGACGACGCTCCTCTCGCTGGGAATCGACGTCGAGCGCCCCCTGATGCTCCAGGTCTCGCGCTACGACCGGTTCAAGGATCCCGTCGGCGTGATACGCGCCTACCGTCTCACGAAGAATTTCCTGCCGACCGTCCAGCTCGCCCTCGCCGGCGGCGAGGCCACGGACGATCCGGAATCGCAGGAGGTCCTCGACGAGGTGCGGGCCGCCGCCGAGGGGGACGCCGACATCCACGTCCTCGTCCTCCCCGCGGACGCGCACCGCCAGATCAACGCGCTACAGCGCGGCGCGGACATCGTCCTGCAGAAATCGATCAGGGAGGGTTTCGGGCTCACCGTGACCGAGGCGATGTGGAAGGGGAAACCGGTGATCGGCGGCGACACCGGAGGCATCCGGATCCAGGTCTTCGATCACCACACCGGGTTCCTCGTCAACACCCCCGAGGGAGCAGCCCTTCGCGCGAGATATCTCCTCTGCCACCGCGACCGTCTCGAGGCGATGGGCGGGAAGGCGCACCGTTTCGTCAGGGAGAACTTCCTGCTTACCCGGCACCTCCGCGAATACCTCACCACGATGGTGACTCTCATCCGGGGCGCCGGCGAGCGTATCGTGCTCGAATAGGCGCCCGCCAGCCGCGGGCGCCCATGATATGGATATCCTCGATCCCGCATTCGATCCCGACCGGTTCTTCGCGGAACTCGCCCGCGCGGACAGGCGGCTGCTGATGCTCGACTACGACGGCACCCTCGCTCCCTTCGTCGTCGACCGGGACCGCGCCGTTCCCTGGCCAGGCGTGACGGAACTGATCGACCGGCTTCTCGCCGCCGGGAGATGCCGCACCGTCGTCATCACGGGACGCGGCGTCGATTCGCTCGTGTCGCTCCTCGGCACCGGGCGCCGCCCGGAGGTGTGGGGAAGCCACGGATGGGAACGCCTGCTTGCCGACGGCAGGTACGAGCCGCCCTCGCTCGACGCCCGCGCGGCCGCCGGACTCGAGGAGGCGCTCGACGCGGCCGGGAAGGCGGGTTTCCGCGATCGCTGCGAGACGAAGCCCGCCGGTGTCGCGCTGCACTGGCGCGGCGCGCCCGACGAAACGATCGAACGACTGCAACGAGACGTGGAGCCTGCCTGGCGGCGGATCGCCGACCTGCGAGGCCTTTGTTTGCGCCCCTTCGACGGGGGAATCGAGATACGCCCGCCCGGACGCGACAAGGGAACCGCCGTCTCGACGCTCCTCGCCGAGAACCGTCAGGCGTTCGCCTGTTTTCTCGGGGACGACCTCACCGACGAGGACGCCTTCGAGGCGATACGGGGGCGCGGAACGGGCATCCTCGTCTCCCGGACGAACCGGCGGACGGCAGCGGCCGCGCGCATCACGCCGCCGGAGGGGCTTCTCGCATTCCTGGAACGATGGCTTCGTGAGACGGAAGGATGACGCCATGGGCGCCGACATCAAGCGGGTTGTGATGATATCGAACCGGCTCCCCTTCGTGCTGGAGCGCACCGGCACGGCATGGGTCGTCCACGAGGGTTCCGGGGGGCTCGTGACGGCCCTCGCCCCCGTGCTGCGGGACCGCGGCGGGATGTGGATCGGCTGGCCCGGGGCGCAGGGCAACGGGGAGATCGCGGCCATCGTCGAGGAAGCGTCCCGCAGCGCGGGCTACACGATGAAGACGGTCGACCTCACCAGCGAGGAGATCGACGGCTTCTACGCCGGCATGGCGAACCAGGTGATCTGGCCCCTGTTCCACGACCTGCAGTCGATGTGTGATTTCGATCCCGCGTACTGGGAGATCTACCGGGAAGTCAACCGGAAGTTCGCCGCGGCGATCGCCGAGCACACCCGCCAGAACGACTTCATCTGGGTGCACGACTACCACCTCTTCACCGTCGCCGAGGAACTCCGCGCACGCGGCGTCCGCTCCAGCCTCGGCTTCTTCCTGCACATCCCCTTCCCGCCCCTCGACATCTTCCTCAAGTTCCCCTGGCGGACCGAGCTCCTCCGCGCCGTCCTCGACTACGACCTCATCGGGTTCCAGACCCTCCGCGACCGCCGCAACTTCATCAACTGCGTCCGCTCGCTCGTCGACGGGGTCAGCGTCCGCGGCGCCGGCCAGGTGCAGGAGATCCGTTTCGGCAAGCACCGTATCCGCGTCGGGGCCTTTCCCATCGGGATCGACTATCGCGCCTTCGAGGGGATCGCCGATTCCCGGACGGTGGCCGACGAGGCGTGGTACATACACGAGTACATCCCGAACGGCAAGATCATCCTCGGTATCGACCGGCTCGATTACACGAAGGGGATCCCCCTGCGCCTGAAGGCGTTCGACCGGTTCCTCCAGTCGCATCCCGAGTTCCACCGGAAGGTCACGCTCGTCCAGGTCGTCGTTCCGAGCAGGCGCTCCATCCCGCGCTATCAGGAGCTGAAGATCGAGATCGAGCAGCTCGTGAGCGACATCAACGGCCGGTACACGAGCTCGGGCTGGGTCCCGATCCACTACATCCACCGTCCCCTCGAGAAGACGGAGCTTTTCGCGTATTACCGCACCGCGGAGATCGCCCTCATCACTCCCATCAAGGACGGGATGAACCTCGTCGCCAAGGAGTACTGCGCGGCCAGCATCGAGGGCAAGGGCGTCCTGATCCTCTCCGAATTCGCCGGCGCGGCCGCCCAGCTCCAGAAGGGGGCGATACTCGTCAATCCCTATCATATCGAGGAGGTCGCCGCCGCGATCCACCGTGCCTTCACCATGCCCGCCGACGAGCGGAAGGAACGGATGCAGCGGCTTCGCCTTGCAGTCCGTCGGTACGACATCTTCCGGTGGACGAACGCCTTCCTCGAGGCGGCGATCGGCCGCAACCTCGACAACTTCCCCCCGGTAGACGATTACATGCCGCGGGTCGACGTGTCGCGCCGGATCGGAAACTGACGAACCGGCCGCTCTGTCGACGCGGCGTCCGCGACCACCGGGAAAACTACGCGCGATCGCCGGGACGGTTCTCCGAGAGTCGGTCGAGCATCCGGTCGAGCCGTTCGGGATAATCGGCCATCGAGATCGTCCGCTCGGCCCAGTTCCTGGCGCCGAGGCCGATGCGCGCGGCGAGATCGCCGTCATCGAGCAACGAGACAACGGCCTCCGCCATCGCCGCCGGATCGTTTGCCTCGAGGTATTCCCGCCCCGGCACGAGTCCCATGCCGCCGACGCCGATCCCTGTGCTCACGACGGGCGTTCCCATCGCCGCCGCTTCCATCATCCGGATGCGCACCCCGCCGCCGAATCGGAGCGGCAAGACCATGAGCGCGCACGAGGCGAGATGCAAGCGGATATCGGGTACGCCCCCGGCGAACTCGACGCCCCCGCCGGCTTCGCGCCGCAGGTCGCCGTTTGCGTGGTGCCCCACGACGAGAAGACGCGCAGTCGGCCTCGTTCGCCGCACGATCGGCAGCACGTCCCGCGCGAAGAAGGAGAGGGCGTCGCGGTTGAAATCGGCGTCGAAGGAGCCGAGGAGAAGGATCGTGTCCGTCTCCCGCCGCCCACCGCCGGGGCGGAACCGGTCGAGATCCATCGCGAGCGGCAGCGGCAGGATCGTCGCGCCGCGCGTCTCGTCGAGTTCCTTGAGCGTCTCCGCGTCGCGCGGTGTGACGGTGACGATCCGCCGGTACCGGCGATACGCCTCCCGTTCGATGCGCTCGCGCCGTTCCGCCTCCCCCGGAGGCAACGTCGACAGCCCCCGGGCGATGCGTTCCTCGTGTACGCGGAAATCGATGTCATGGGTCAACAAGGCCTCGATCGGGGCGCCGGTCGTCCCCGCCAGCCGGTACAGGTGCCAGTAGGACGCGATGACGGCATCGATCGCCTCCACGCGTGCCGTCCTCCTGACGGCATCGAGGAACGCGGGAGGCGCCGCGTAGAGGGTCTGCCGCGGCACGCGGGCAAGCCGGCGCAGCGCGGCGTTGCGGACGCGGTAGGCTGCACGGTGGAGCGCGCTCCGGCGATTCGGCGCGAGGATCGCCCTGACGCGCACGCCAGTCTGGGCCGCATCCTCCACCTCGCGGAGCCCCGCCCGATCGAGCGCCATCGTGACGAGGAAGACCTCGTGGCCTTTTGCGAGTCCCCCGGCGAGGTTCATCATGAGCCGGTCGGTTCCCCGCCTGACGGGCCACGGAGCCCAGGAGAGGGCGAGCAGTATCTTCACGCGTCCCCCCCCTTCGTCGCATCGAGCAGTTCCCGGTAGACGGCGACGGTCTCGGCGACGAATCGCTCCAGCGTGAATCGCTCCTCGTATCGCCGCCTCGCCGCCGCCCCCATGCGCCGGCGGATGGCGGGGTCCGCGGCGAGCGCCGCGATCGCTCTTGCGATCGCGGCCGGGTCGCCCGGCGGCACGAGCAGGCCCGTCACGCCTTCCTCCACGAGCTCGGGGATGCCGAAGATGCCGCTCGCGACCACGGGAAGACCCGCCGCCATCGCCTCCACGATGACGTAGGGCGTCGCCTCGAGCTCGCTCGAGAGGACGAGGCAGTCCGCGTCGGCGAGAAGCGACGAAACGTCGGTTCGCTGCCCGAGGAAATGAACGCGTCCGGCGACACCCGCCGCCGCCGCGCGCGCGGAGAGTTTCTCGCGAGCTTCCCCGCTCCCGGCGACGAAGAGGTGCACATCTCCCGGCAGCAGGCCGAGGGCGTCGATCGCGTGTCGATGTCCCTTCCGCTCCTCGAGCGCCCCCACGGCGATGAGAACGAAGGCGCTCGACCCGATCCCCGTTTGCTTTCTCAAGCCCGCCGGCGACACGGGGCCCGGATCGGGGACGCCGATGCGAACGACGCGCACCCGGGCGGGATCGACGCGATGGATCCGCGCGAGGTGGCCCCGGTTGTCCTCGCTCACCGTGAGGACGCGTTCGATGAAGCGGCCCCCGATGCCCCGGAGCAGGCGCGCCCTGGCGAAGGAGGGCACCATCGGCAGGTGCTCGGTCGAGACGACGTGACGCGCGCCCGAGAGCCGGCCGACCGGGGCGACGAGACCGCAGGCGGCGTTGAACGGTCCGGGCAGGTTGAGATGGAGGATCGCCGGGCAAAGCCGCCTTGTCAGCCGGCGGAACGCGGAGAGACCGCGCGCGGAATCGACCGGCCCCGTCTCGTGCACGGCCACGCCCGCTTGTTCGGCGTCGCGCCGGAGAGCGTCGAGCCGCCCCCTCGAGGCGATGACGAGCGCGGGATCGAAGCGGGCCCGGTCGAGTCCCCCGGCAAGGAGCGACAGGTAGCGTTCCGCGCCGCCGGCATAGGGCGCATCGGAGAAGAGGAGGATCGTCGACCGATCCGCCGGCGACTCAGGGAGCATCGGCTTCTCCCCCCTCGATCCCGCCTTCCAACCCGACGACGATCGCACCGACGACAGCGCCGTGGAAGGAGTCCTCGCTCCGCAGGTAGTCTGCGATCGTCCGGTTGTCCATGTAGGGCACCCGCCTCACGGTCACCCGCATCGTCCACTCTCCCGCCGCCATCGACGAAGGGAGGAACACGGCGAATGCCTCGCGGTAGGCGGGACTCCCCGTCTCCCATCCGTCCGGCCGGAGGCCGGCCGCCCCGACGAGTCCGGAAAAGGTCGCGCGGCGAAAACGACCGTCACGCCGCTCGACGATCCGCCGGTACTGCTTTCCGTACCATGGACGATGCCACGTCCCCCGCGACTCGGGGGCGTCGAGCCGGAGCGTCCAGGCGATCGGCAAACCGAAGAACACGGGCTCTCCGATCGACCAGAGGAAGGTTCCCCGCAGGGTGTCCCCGGGGGCGACCGTCGACCGCTCCAGGCAGATACCCTCGAGACGGATCGTCTCGCCGACCGCCGCCGCCCCGCCCCGGACGCTTCCCTCGGGACACGCATCGCCGCGATCGGCGCGAAGGACGCTCGCCGAGTCGGCGGCGGAGAGCCCGCCGTCCAGACGCAGGTCGAAGAGGACGAGTCCGTTTCGCCGGTCGATCTCGTCGAACAGGGCGCATCGGCGCATCTTCTCGAGCACGGGGCCGGCGCCGGTCGCCGGCATCGTGCCGAAGAAATCGGCCGGCATCCCCGTATCGAGGAGGAGGAGATCCGCGCCGGTCGCGCGAAGCCAGGGCACGCTCGCCGCGATCGGCACGAAGGGCGAGAACAGGTCCCGCGTCTCGCGTAAACGGGTTGCCGCCGCCGTGTCGGCCGGCGAACCGTGCTGCCCGTCGATCGTCGCGACGAAGAGATCGGTGTAGGCCGATATCAGGTACGATGTCCTCGGATCGGAGATGACGACGGAGCCCGGCCGGCCGTGACCGCGCAGGAGATCCGCGATTTGCTCCCCGGCCGCCGGCGTTTCCGATGCCTTAGGCATCTCCCGGACCGCGGAGACCGCGTCCTTCAGGCCGAACCTGAGCGGGACAGCGGCGAAGAAAACGAGCGCCGCGAGGGCGGCGACCCGCCCGGCGATCCGTCCCGATCCGCTTTTCCCCCGCGTTCCGGCCAGGACGATCCCCGCGAGCCGTGCGAGAACGATCGCCAGCATGCACATCACCGGCGCCGCGTAGAGGATACGGTAGTGGAGATACCCGAGGATCCTCTCGAGAAGGGTCGCCGTCGGGGGAAAGAGGACGAAGATCACCGGCGGCCAGAAGAGGGCCGACGCGAGAGAGACGTTTTTCCGGGAGGTGAAGGGCGGCGCGAGGAAGATCGCCCCGGCGACGACGAAGAAGAAGACTGCGTGCATCCGGGACAAAAGCTCGACCGGATCGAGGACGACGAGACCGCCGCCGAGCAGGAGCATGCCCTGCATGTGCGCATGGATCTCGTTGCCGAAAGAAAAGGTCCGTATCAGCCGGACCGCCGTCGCAACCGACGCTGCGAGGAGAAGGACGGCCGCGGTCTCGACGACCCGCCGCCTCGCCCCTCCCCCGCCGCCGCGCCGCAGTGCGTGCACGGCGAGTCCGAGAAGGAACATCCCGAGCAGCGGGGCGAAGATCAGGTGGACTGCGCACCCGGCGACGGAAACGAATGCCGCCGCGGCGAGGCGACGGCGGTCGCCGCCCCGGAGGAACAGGATCGCGTTTCCGGCCGCGCCCCAGAGCATCGCCTGCGCGACATTGCGGCTGAATGCCGCCTTCGTGAGCCAGACGAACCCCTCGCCGCGATAGAAGACGAGGAAGAAGACCGCGGCAAGCAACGAGAGGAGCGCCGATCCAGTGACGGCGCGCGCGAAGAAGAGGAAGAGGATCAGGTGGCATGCCGCGAGCGCCGCAGGAGCTGCCCGCCAGAGCAGGACGGGATCGGCGTCGGCCTGCTTTGCCCAGATCGCCATCGCGCCGTGCCAGAGCCCCTTCCGGGCGTCGGGAACGACGCCGTCCCCCTCGCGAAAGAAGGAATCCCCGGGAAAGGGATTTCCCGTCTCGATGGCGCGGCGAACGAAGGAGACATGATCGGGACCGTCGCTTCCCGCGCCGAGTTCCCCCGTTCCCTGGAAGAAAACGGCGCACGCCGCGAAGATCAGCGCGACGAGGAGAAACCTTGCGGACCGTTCCCCGCTCCCCAGACGATCCCCGCCGGCGAAGACGCCGACGAGCTCCGTCGCCGTTCCGCGCCGCCGATCGCTCGATCGGCGGTCGAGCAGCAGCAAACAGAGCGTGGCGCCCGAAGCGGCGACGGCGAGAACGCCGAATCCGACACCGGGGATGAACCCGGCGAGCGCGATCGTCGCCGGAACGGCCAGTCCGAACGACATGGCCGTCCCCATACCGTCGAGCGAAAAAACCGACCTGCGGAAGATCAGGCGGTGGAGAAGGATCCCCGGCAGCACGACGAGCGCGTAGAAGGCGAGGAGCACGCCGACCCATCCGGGACCGGGCAGGATCCGCAGCCCGGTCAGCGCCGAGATCCCCAGCAGTACCGCGTTGACGAGGGGAAAGACCGGCCTGCTCTTCACGGCGTCATCCTCCCGGTGCGCGTGTGTCAGGTCCGGCTGACGAGATAGACTCCGACGCAGATGACGAGCACGCCGATGAAACGCTGGTAGGAGAAGGTCTCGTTCAGCAGGACCGGCCCGACGAGAACGGTGATCACGTACGAGAGGCTCACCATGGGAAAGGCCCAGCCGAGTTCCGTCCGGGACAGGATGATGATCCAGAGCACGGCGCTGATCGCGTACGTGCCGAATCCCCCGAGGACGAAGGGGGACACGACGACGCGTCCGAAGGAATCGACGAGGTTGTGCAGATCGATCTTGCCGATCCTGTTGATGCCCGCCTTCATCAGGAACTGCCCCGTCGTGTTCAGACAAACGGTCAGCACGATGAGGAGGAGGTTCTTGAACATCCGATCTCCTTTACGGGACGGATCACCGGGGGGTGAACCTCAGCTTGACGAGATAGCACAGGTTGAGGAGCCCGTCGCGCCACTTGTCGAGCTTCACCTCGCCGATACGCGGATGGTAATTGACGTGGTATTCGTCGAATCGGAGCCGCGGGTGCCGGATGGCGGCGATCTTGATCTCCTCGGAGAAGGGCATCCCGTCGCTCTTCACACGCAGTTCGGGATAGATCGGGCTCCGGTAGATCCACATCCCCGACTGCGAATCGCGGATCGGCCGCAAAAAGAGCAGCGCCGTCCCGGCGGTGAGGATCCAGTTCCCCGCCTGGTTCGAGGAGTTCATCGCCGAAGGGTCCTTCAGCGGGAAACGGGAGGCCGAGACGAAATCGAGCTCCCGATCGAGGAGATGGTCGATGCATTCCTCGATCTGCTCGACCGGGTAGGTGCCGTCGCCGTCCATCGTGACCGTTATGTCACCGGTAACGGTCGGCAATCCCGCCTTGTAGGCGGCCCCGTAGCCCTTCCGGGCCTCGAAGACGACCCGCGCGCCGAGTTCTCTGGCGACGGCCGCCGTGCGGTCCGTCGAGTTGTTGTCGACGACGACGACCTCGTCGATCGACGGCGGCAGCGACGCGATGACGCGCGCCACGCCTTCCTCTTCGTTGTAGCAGGGGATGACGACTGAAATGGTCTTGTCGCGATACATGTCCTGTCCTCGTCTAGAAGAGTGCGATCAAACGTCCCTTGAACGGTATGGGCAGCCTGGCGATCATCTCCTTCTCCCTCGCCCCGATGACCCGCATCGCCCTGAACCCCGCATAGAGCAGCACGATTCCGGCGAGCGCCTGGATCGCGAGCGCGGGAACCGAGTGCCAGCGGGACGAGGTCAGCGCGATGAGGGCCGTCGGCAGGCACGCCGCGTAGCAGCGGAGCACGAACCCGAACGGGATCCGGATATCGGGCCTGACCCGCTTGACGACGACGCCGAATACGGCCACGCTGAGCGCGAGCACGAGCGCGACCGAGAGCAGGGCGCCGTCGATCCCGATCCTCGGAATGAACACGAGATCGAGACCGATGTTCACCGCGGCGAGCATGGCGAAGGTCAGCATGTTAAGCCAGCTTTTCTCCATCACATACAGGGCCATGCTGAGCGGAGTATAGAGAAAGGAGTATGAAAAGACAACGAAAAACAGTTGCGTTACCTGCGCGGCCGGAGCCATCGCCTCGCCGAAGAGGAAGGGCACGAGCGGTCTCGACAGGGCGAATCCGAGCGCGGCGACCGGCATGACGAGAATGTACAGCAACCGGTAGTAGAGATCGATCGACCCGGCGAGACGGTTGCGGTCTTTCGCATAGGCCTCGGTGACGCCGGCCATGACGATCGGCCAGATCGAGAGGGGCACGAACTCGAGAAACTGCTGGGTCGTCCGGTAGGCGAGCCCGAAATACCCCGCCGCCTCGACGCCGGCGAAATGCCCGAGGAAGAGGACCTCGGAGTGGCGCCATACGATCTCGTTGAGGAGCCCCGTCGCCACGAAGGGGAGCGAGAAGGCGAAGATCCGCCCGACGCGGGGCGCCTCCCCCCCGGCCTCCGGCGCCGAGCAAACGAGCGAGAAGACCTGCCTGGCGAGCAGGACGCTCATCGCCAGGTTGACGATGGCGCCGGCGAACAGAACGCCGACGATGCCCGTCCCCGACTTGAGGAACAAGACGAGCAATATCACGTATGCTATATTACCTGCTACGGTTACAATCGCAAGCCTGCGCGTCTCGTACCATGACTGGAGCGCCGAGGTCACGAGGCGGAGCATCACCTCGAAGATGACGACCCCGATCGCGACGAGGAGGAGACCGGTGAAACCCTCCCCCGGCGCGCCGACGAGCCGCCCCACCCGGTCGCCGACGAGCCGCGAGACGCCGAGAAGCGCGCCCCAGACGACCGCCTGCGCGAGCAAAACGAACCGGAATCTCGCCATGAAGCGCCCCGCGCCTCCCGTGACCCGGAGCTGCGGCAGGAACCGGAGCAGCGCGTTGCCGCCCCCCGCCGTCACGACGATGAGGGCGAGTGACGAGATCGTCCGCAGGATGCTCAGGATCCCCCAGTCGGTCTCGCCCAGGGAACGGACGATCACCACGTATGCGATCGGCCCGGCCGCGAACCGCGCGACCCTGGCGAGAACGCTCCACGTCATCGCCCTGCCGACGCGCTCCACGCTCATGCCGCTCCCCCCGCGGCGAAGCCCGGCAAAACGAGCGATGCGACGTCCGTGATCGATCGGCACCCGTCGGCCAGCTCGCTCGAGAGCATCAGGCTGTCCATGCACGGCGCGGCGGGATGATAGCCGTGCATCCCCGCGGGAGCCGTGCGCCCCATGAAGCTCGGCTCGATCACCGTCCCCGTCTCGACGACGAAGATGAGATCGCCGAAACGGCCGTCTTCGAAGCGGACGCCGAGCAGGCGCTGCTCCGCCTCGTCGAGGATCCGCCCGCACCCGAGTTCCCCGAGGAGTTGCTCGAGCCCGCTTCGCACGCGGGCGTCGCGCACCCGGAAGCGGGCCATCGTCGCGTCGTAGAACGGAACGACATCGCGGGGAACCCGGAGTCCGAGCGCTTCGACCCGGGCGATGAGATCCACCGTCCGCTCGACGTCGCACATCCCGTGATCGCCGAGAACGATCATCCGGTCGCATTTCGACACGATCCGCCCGAGCCGCTTTTCGTACAGGCGGAGCCGCTTCGCCGTCTCCTCGTGCCCCGTGCCGAATCGATGCAGCACCGCGTCGAGCCCCGCCGTGTAGAGCAGGTGGAAATCGTGCCGTCCCGCGTCGAGCGCCTGGTCGAGGTCGTCGAAGGCCTCGAGCTCGGGACACCGGTAGTCCCGCACGAAGCAGCGGTCCCCGCGCTCGATCGCCCGATCGATCACGGTCGGCGTCCCCTGCCCTCCTCCCGGCTCGAAGAGGGGCCGGCGCGCGGGGAGATCGAGGCAGCCGAGGACGCGCTTCGGCACGTCGTAGAGGCTGTAGTACGCGCCGACGCGATCGAGTGCGCCGAGCTTCCACCTGACGAGGCGGCGGACGATGCGCCGCCGCGTGCCGAGAGCGTCCGGGAAACACCGCAGGAACCGGAACGGTGAACGATCGTCGAAGGCGTACATCATCCAGAGCCCGTGTCGATCGGGCCGGACGCCGGTGAGTATCGAGGTGAGCGCCGCCTGGCTGAAACCGAGCACGCTCTCGAGCCGCCGCCCGTGCGCCAGTCCGGCGACCGCGAACCCGTGGGTTCGGGCCAACTCGGCGCCGAGCGCGTCGATGATCACGACGACCGTCCTCATCGGTCTATCCCTCCTCGCGGTCGAAGACCAGCCGGTGCCAGTGCCGGGTGACGAGGCGGGCCGCCTCCTCCCACGATCCGGCGCCGAATGGAAAACCGCCGGGCGCCCCCCCGACCGTCGCGTTTTTGCCGCCGGCGACCCGGGCGTCGAGGATGGAGAGGGCCGAGAGCCGGATGAACGCTTCCGGGTCGACGGTGAGCATGCGCCCCCTGAGCGCCCCCGCGGCGCGGAGCCCGTCCGTCGTGCCGAGTCCGCGGAGCAGGGCCGCCCAACGCCGCGCGTTCGTGAGACGTCGCGCCCGGAGGCTGTTCTCCTCGATCATGAGGCCGACGTCCGTCTTCTCCCCCTCGACGGGGTCGCGACCGGCGACGGAGGCGGCCGCCCGCCGCCAGAATCGAAGGAGATCCGCCGCGGCACGGTCCCACAGTTCTTCGTCTCCCGTGTCGCCGATCGCCTCCCGCGCGATCCCGCGTCCCGGCTCGATCTTGAAGCGCGTCCAGCGCTCGACCGGCTCCCGCAATTCCTTCCACGCGACTTTCCCGCCGGCGATCTCCCCGAACCGGGTTGAACGCTCCGCATACCCCGGCACGTACCGTCCCGCGAGACACAGGGCGGCCGTTGCGATGTCGGTGTAGACGCGGCAGAGCGCGTAGAGGAAACGCCAGCGGTCGACGCCCGTCGATTCCCCGAGCACGTGCGCGGCGAACAGGGGCGGCACGCGGTTCTCGACGAGCCTGAGCCCCTCGCGGCCGCCGATCCGCGCCGGATCGCGGTCGGGAATCCCCTCGAGGAGTTCCGGCGGACCGAGGAGGACCCGCCCCCGCTCGCGCAGATCGTAGATGCCGGGGGAATGCGGAAGCGCCGAGATCTCGTCCGCGAGGAGCACGCCGACGTCGACGCGTCCGGCGAACCGCACCTCGGGCAACAAGGCCTCGCAGGCCTCCCCGATCGATCGTTTCCGGGACAGGATCGAGCGATGGGTGTCGAGATCGCGCACGACGGCCACCAGGTCGACGTCGGAGAGAAGGATCGCGTCGCCGGCGTCCTCGACGAGACTCTCCTCGCCCGTGGCGAATGAACCGCAGACGAAGCAGCCCGCAAGCCGGCCTTCCCCCGCTTCCCGGGCGACGAGATCCGCGCACGATTCGAGGAACCGGTCGATCCCGATCCGGCGCGAAACGGATCCTTCCGCCGTCGGACCGGTATCGCTGGACATCTATACCCGCCTGTAGATGAACTCGGGGATGTGGTACTGCTTCCGGTTGAGTACGGTGCCGATGAAAGAGCCGTCGAGTTTCTCCACCATCTGCACCGCGCGCTTGATGACCTCTCGCTTCGTGCTCCCCGCCTGCACGACGAGGACGACGGCGTCGGCCGACGAGGCGATGATGGGCGTCTCGGGCGCCTCGAGCACGGCGGAGGAATCGATGAGGACGTAGTCGTAGATCTCGCCGGACTCCTTGACGAATCGCCGCATGATCTCGGAATTGAAGCGGGACTGGATCATTTCCGCGCTGACGCTGCTTCCCGCCGTGACGATATCGAGCGCGTCGGCGTCCACCGACGTCGTCACCTGTTCGAGGGTGGCCGAGCCTGAAAGGAAATCGACGATCCCCCGTTCGTTATCGATGCCGAACAGCCTGTGCAGGGTGGGATGATGAACCGCGCAATCGACGAGGAGCACTCGCTCGGTCTCGCCGAGGGAAAGCATCCGCGCGAGAAAGGAGACGATCGTCGTCGTCCCCTCCCCGGCCACGGAACTGGTGAAGAGGATCACGCGCGACTCGCGGTTCCGCATCTCCGAATCGATCGAGTTGCGGAGGTTCTGCAGGGATCGGCGGAACTGCTCGTCGAGGCCCCGCAGGAAGACGTGCTCTCCCGCCTCGGCGGAAGCCGGCCGCGAGGGAGCGGGCCGTTTCCGCGGGCGCGGCGGCTTCACCCGTTCGCGTTCGGCCTTTCGCAGCGCGTCGAAGATTCTGCTCACGCGTCGCCCCTTTCCCTCTTCGTCAGCCAGGATACGCGCGTGGCCCGACGCGCCGTTCAGGGGATGCCGCCTCGCGGGACTCCAGGTCCCGCACGCCCTCGCGGACGATGCGCCCGTCGATCGTCTTCGTGTTCGACACGTAGCCGATCAGGAGCGCGCGATCGCAGAGGATGTTGATCAGCCGCGGGGTCCCCCCAGAATAGTGGAATATCTCCGCGAGGGAATCGTCGGTGAAGTGCGGACCGCCGTCTCCGCCGCGGGCGATCTCGAGCCGCGTCTTCACGTAGGAGACGACCTCCTCGTGATCGAGCATGGAGATCCTGCAGATCCCCGGTATCCGCTGCCTGAGCTGTCGCATCTCGCTCATGTTGAGGATCGCCTCGAGCTCCGGCTGCCCGACGAGCATGATCTGCAGGAGCTTGCGGTCCCGCGTCTCGAGATTCGAGAGCATCCGGAGCTCCTCGAGCACGTCCGGGCTGAGATTCTGCGCCTCGTCGATGATCAGCACCGTGTTCCGGTTCCGCTCGTACTGGGATATCAGGAATTCATTGAGCGCGAGGAGCGTCTGGGCCTTGTTCATCCCCTCGACATCGAGCCCGTAGTCGCGGCAGATCAGGTAGAGGAGCTGATCGAAGGGGAACTTCGTGGTGAAGACGAAGGCGACCTCCAGCGATGGCTGGAAGAGATCGATGAACGCGTTGACGACGGTCGTCTTGCCGACGCCGACCTCCCCGGTGAGGGCGATGAAGCCCTTCTTCTGGAAGATCCCGTAGGTGATGTACGCGAGCGCCTCCCGGTGGCTCCGGCTCCGGTAGAGGAACCGGGGATCCGGCGTCACGTTGAAGGGGAGCTCCCTGAAACCGTAGAAATCCTCGTACATCGTCTTCTCACCGCTTCGTGTCCGGGAAAGAGGCGAGCACGTTCATCTGCAGCACGTCCTCCGCCTCCGAGACGTTCTTGATCGAGTGGTCGAGGTTGTCGATGAAGAATGCGAACCCGAGCGCGATCACCAGGCTGAAAAGTGGGCCGAGCGCGATCCGGACGTAGTCCCGCGTCTTTCGGGCGTGCGCCGAATCGGCGGGATTCAGGATCGTCACGTTCCACTCCGGGTTGCTCGCGATCGAGATCCGCGAATTGATATGCTGCTCGACGAGCGCCTCGTACGAATCGATCGCGTTCTGGAGGGACGTCTCGATCCGCTGGAGCTCGACCTCCTGCGCGGGAAATTCCTCGTTCTCGCTCTCCAACCTGGCGATGTCACTTCTCAGGCTCCGTTCGCGGTCCCTGACGACGGAGAGCCGGCTCCGGTTGACGAAGAGAAGGGCATCGATCTCCTTCGACAAAAGACCGTGCATGTCGTCGATCTGGGCGCGGATGTTCACGAGCTCCTTGTTGGAATCGGTGTATCGCGCCGCGAGATCCGATTCCTGCATCTTCAGGTCGATGAGCCGTCGCCGGAGATTCTCGACGACGCCCTCGCGCTGGCCGGGTTCGAGCAGCCCCGTGGAGATCGCCGAAAGCTCGGCGACGTCGGCCTGTTCGAGGGTCTCGAGCGTCTCGAGAATCGATTCACGCTCCCGCCGCTCCTGCACGATGTCGCCGAGTTCGTTCCGCAGCGTCCAGAGCTGCTGAAGCGCGTCCGTGCGCTGCCTGTTGAGATCGATGATCCCCCACTCGCTTTCGACCCGCTGCTTCCTCTCCCGCCAGTACTCGATCTCCTCCATGAGGATCTGCTTCTCGTTCGCGAAGAAATCCTCCATCTCCGGCGGCGTGCGGACCTGCTGGTAGTAGTCCCGGTAGGCGTTGACCATCGCGTTCACCGCGACGCGGCAGAAGACCGGGTCCCGCGACGTGTAGGTCACCCAGATCACGTTCGATGTCGAGACGACGTCCGAATTGACGTTGTTGACGTTTATTTGCTCGTCGGTCTCGTATCCCTCGGGGACGAATCGATGGAGGATCTCCTGGGCGCGGTCGACCACGACCTGCGATTTCACCATCTCGATCTGGGACGCGATCTCCTCTTCCCAGGTCAGCGTGCGGACGTAGGGATTGAACACGCCCATCGCCTCGCCGCGCTTGACGAGGATCCGCGCCATGGACTCGTAGACGGCGGGTTCCCTCGTATTCATGACGAGGACGAGGACGGTCGACACGAGGACGATCCCGACGATGATCCATTTCCGCCTGAAGATCACCTCGAGGAAATCCTTGACGGTCGATTCCTTCTTCTTGAATTCCTGCTCCATGGATCCGCCCGGCCTACCGCTGCCCCGTCCTCTTGTAGAAGTCGTACAGCGCACGCTGGTTGAAGACCTGCCAGCCCTTGATGTAGATATCCCCCGGCCTGCCAAGGATGGTATAGAGGGATTCGACGAACTCCGACGCCTTCGCGATCCGGGATTTCGGCACGAAGATGATGTCGTACGGCTGGATCGGTATGTCGTATTCGAAATGATTCCCGTCGGTAAGCGCCTCGACATCGATCTGGATGCCGGCCACCCGGTCGGGAGCGACGCGCCTGATGACGAGCACGCCGTTCCGCTTTCCCCGGTCGCCCGGTCCGCTGGCCAGCGCCAGGGCGTTCATCAGGGTCATCCCCCGCCGCCAGGCGTATCCGCCGGCTGAGCCGACCGCGCCCATCACGTAGACGACCGGCTCCTGGAACTCCCTGACCATGACGGAGATCTCGGGATCGCGGACGATTTCCGAGAACCTGTCGGTGAGGATGCTGTCGATTTCGGACGCGGTGAGCCCGGCCGCCTGGATCTCGCCCGCGTACGGGTAGGAGATCCGCCCGTCCGGACGGACCCTGATATCCTGCCTGGAGAGGTCGCGGTTGTAGAGGAAGAAGATGTCGAGCACGTCGCCGTGGGAGACGCGATAGGCGCCGCCGGATGCGGAAGCCGCCCCGGGAAGCCTCGCGAGGTCGAGCTCGCCGTGCTCCACCTCGCCGCCCCCCTGCATGATCAGCCTGTTCCCTCCGCCGCAGCCCGCTGCCGATACGGCGAGAACCAGAGCGAGAGCCATTATGAATCGCGGATACAGCGCCATCGTCCTTCCGTCTTCGTTCCGCCCGGCAGCCGGGATCCATCCCCGTATTAACCGGCGTAAAATTATACCCTTAGACACACCCTGTCAATCACGTTTTCGGGCAAGATACATGCCAAGCGGCTCAGTACGCCCCCTTCCTGGCTATCACGGCGGGGATCGTTTTCGCCATGATCTGGAGGTCGGTGACGAGCGACCGGGTGCGGATGTACTCCATGTCGAGTCTCATCCACTCCTGGAATCCGATATGGCTGCGCCCGGCGATTTGCCAAAGGCAAGTGATGCCGGGTGTTACGTCGAGCCGTCTCCGTTGCCAGGGAAGGTAGTGCGACACTTCTGAGGGCAGATTGGGGCGGGGACCGACGATGCTCATCTCCCCCTTGAGCACGTTGAAGAGCTGTGGGAGCTCGTCCAGGCTCGAACGACGGAGGAACCGGCCGACTCCGGTGACCCGGGGATCCTCCTTGAGCTTGAACACGGGGCCGTCGACGCCGCTCAACGGACGGAGCGCCCCGACGACCTTCTCGGCGCCCATGACCATCGAACGGAACTTGTAGAAATTGAATTCCTTTCCCTTCCTGCCGATCCGCTTCTGCCGGTAGAGGACCGGGCCCGGCGAATCCATCTTGATCAGGAGGGCGACGACCGGGATGATCGGAAGAAAGAGTATCAAAAGCAACGACGCGACACAGACGTCGATGACGCGCTTGATCGCGAGATAGACCGGACTCTCCGCGGCGGCGGGAACGACGCCGACGCCCTGCGTCGACGGCTCCTCGATGAACGCTTCGTTGATACGGGGGATTCCTGACATCTCTCCTCTTCCTTTGGCAAATGGCCCGGGCAGGTCGCCTGCCCGGGCCACAAGCAAAACGCCTGCCACGGGAACTCACTCGATAGGCGACGTGCCGGATCGTTGCGAGCAAATCCCAGTAGCAGACGTCTCTCTCTCCGTACCTCCTTAGGACCGAATAGTACCACAGGCAGGGGCGCGTTGTCAACGGGAATTCACGAGAGGAGCGCCGAATAGAGGAGCGGGACGAGCAGCTCGTGATGTCCGACGAGCCGAATCCCCCTGCCGCCGAAGGCGGTCGGGCGCCGCAGGACGTTCTCCTCCGGGCGGTAGTGCCTGACCATGTCCATCGTGCATGTCGTCAGGCGCTCGAACGGCGCACCGAGGTTCCGGGCGATGCTGAAGGCCTTGAGGAACACCTCGGGAAGGAGGACCGCCGAGCCGATGTTGAGCGCGACCCCGCCGTCCACGCCGAGCGCGCGGACCCGCTCGGCGAAGATGCGGAAATCCCTGGCGGTGAGTCGTCCCCAGGCCGCGCCGTCGAAACCGGGGTGCTGGTGGAGGATGTCCGTCCCGACGGCGACGTGGACGGTGACCGGCACGTCGTGACGATAGGCCTCGCAGAGGATGCTGAGCTTCCGGTGCGGCGCGCGCCGCTCGACGAGCCGCGCCCCGAGGGCCTCGCCGAGCCCGTATCCCGACCGTTCCCCGCCGGCGATCGCATCGAAGGCAGCGTCGGCCGTCTCCGAGGCGAATCCGAAGATCCCCCGCTCGAGGTTCGCGGCGACGTCCTCGCTCGTCTCGCCGAAGAGCGCGATCTCCATGTCGTGGATCGCGCCGGCGCCGTTCATCGCGACACCGGTGATCCAGCCCCTGCGGACGAGGTCGATGACGTAGGGCGAGAGGCCGCACTTGACGACATGCGCCCCCATCATCCAGAGGATCTCCCCGCGCGGCCCGGCATGAGCCCGCCGCATGGCGAGCGCGAGCGCGCGGAGCTCCTCGACGGCGAGGAATCGCGGCAAGGAATCCAGCCATCGCGAAAAGGATTTCCCGCCCTTGGCCGGCCTGCCGAAGCGATCCGCCGTGACCGAGCTGCCACGGTCCGAGACGGAGACGGTTTTGACCCCGGACAGATCGATCTCACGGTATTTACCGGCCATCGCCGCCGCTTTCTGCGCGCCCGAGGACGCGCGGCGCTTCCGTTGACAGTGTAAACTCCTTGAGCACCGCCTCGAACGCCCCGACGATCACCTTGGAGCGGAGGAGGACGGGCATGCGGACGGTATCATCGGTCATCCAGATTGTCAACTTGCCCTTGTGCTCGAAGATCGACGACGTCTCGAGCACCGGCTCGACGACGAGGCAGTCGAACTCCCCCGCCGGCACGCTCACCCGCTCGCGTCCGGTCACCTTCACGTAGATGGGATAGTTCTTGCCGTTCGTGTGATTCGGCAGGAAGACGGCCTGTCCCGGCTCGATCGGTATCGTCCGCATGTAGTAGAGCGCGGAAAGGAAATCATGCGTGTTGGGCGGGATCCCCACGGTCGTGCCGCCGGAGACGGCGAGATGGTTCCGCTGGTCGAAATCGACCCGCCCGTCGCGGCTGAACCGCCCTTCCCGCAGATGCTTGACGAATCGGAGCGAGTAGAGGTCGTCCCAGTGTATGAAGGACTCGTGCCGGTCGCGCACCTTGAAGACGACGTCGAAGGCCTTGTTTGTCCGGGCGATCGAAACGACGTGATAGCTGGGCTGGCTGTCCGGGAGGACGGCGATGTTCCGCACTTCGAGCGTCGCGTCGCCCGCATAGATCAGTCCGTACTGGATAGAGAAGAGCAGGTATTCCCCCTCGCCCCAGGGCACACGCTCGGGCAGCGGCTGGACGATCTCGTAGCCGTCGAGCGCCGATTCATCGGCCCGTACCTGTCCGGAATCGAGGACGGCAATGACCGCCACGAGGATCGCCGCGATCAGCGCCGCGCGCCATGCCGCGGCGCGTACCGTGTTTCCATCTCTCATCATTACAACATGTAACATCATTCACCTCATGTATTGTCTCATTCGCGTTGCCTGTCTCCTGGTGACAGGAGATGCAAGAGCCGTGTCGATTTCATCGCAATCGACGCCCGGCGGAGGCGAGCAGCCGTTCGTAGACGGCAATGGTCTTCTCGACGGTGCGCGAAATGTCGAACTCCCCGGCCCGCTCCCCGGCCCTCGCGGCGAAGCGACGCCGCATCCCGTCGTCGTCGGCGAGAGCGGCGATCGCCCCGGCCAGGGCCGCGGGATCCCCCGGCGGAACGAGGATCGCGTGGTCCTCGCCGGCGACTTCCGGTATGCCGCCGACGCGGCTTCCCGCCACGGGAAGCCCCGCGGCCACGGCCGCCATCAGCGCCGTCGACAACCCTTCCGCCCTGGACGGAACGACATACGCGTCGAGAAGTGCGAGGAATCGCTCGATCGGCATCTCGCCGGGATCGATCCGCGCGATCCCCGCGGTCGGGGCGAACGCCGCCGTCGCCCGGACGAGGAATGCGATTCTCCCGGCCGTCTTCCCCCCCGCCGCCGGACCGAGGATCGCGGCCGCGGCCGCGAGGACGTCGAGCCCCTTTTCAGGCGTCGGGGCGGCGACCGTGCCGACGACGAAGCGACCGTCGAGGCCGCGTCGCTTTCGTTCACGCCCGTCCTGATGGAGGCCGGCGAATCGCGCCGTCTCGATCCCGCTCGGAACGATCGTCATGCGTTCCCGCGGCACGCCCGCCTCTTCGAGCGCGAGGGCTGCGGCGGCGGAGATCGGCAGGTAGTGATCGGCCCACCGGCGGTACTTGAGCGCCCGGGAGACGCCGCGCGATACGGGGAAGGCCGTCCGGCGGCTCACGACGAGCGCCGCGCCGCCGGCGCGGAGACGGCTCGCGATGCCGCAGTGCGTATGGGCGCGCGAGGTCTGCGCGTGCAGGATGTCGATCCCGCGGCGGCGGCAGACGTCGGCGAGTCTGAGCGGGGTCCACAGCGGGACCGTCTCGAAGGAAAGGTGGACGACCGGTATGCCCGCCGTCGCCGCCCGCGCGGCCAGCGCCGATCGCCCCGGCGCAGCGATCGTGACGTCGATCCCCCGCTTTCGGAGTCCGATCGCGAGGAGCAGCGTCTGGTGCTCGCCGCCCCGCCAGCCCGATTCGCTTCCGGCGAGCAGCGCTTTCACCTGATCCCCCCTTCGCGGAGCAGTGCCGAGAGGTCGTCGGCGATCCGTCCGGGATTGAACCGCTCCCGCACGTACCGCCCCCCCGCCTCGGCGAGAGCGCGCGCCCTCCCGCGATCGGCGGCGAGAAGCCGGAGGGCGCCGGCGAGAGCGCGCGCGTCCCCCGCCGAGACGGCGAGCAGATGCTCGCCGTCTCGGAAGATCTCCCCGACAGCCGGGTTCGACGCCGTCACGACGGCCCGGCCGACGCCGAGCGCCTGGTAGACCTTGTTCGGGACGACGAGCGACGCCTTCGGTGTCGTCCCGAAGACGCCGAGGACGACGTCTGCCCGGGCGATCAGCCCGGCGAGCGCCGTGTCCGGCACCGCGTCGAGGAACCGGATCGGCGCCCGCAGGCGTTCGGCGAGTCTTTTCGTCTCATCGTGCGTCTGCCCGCCGCCCACGAGCGTCACGCGGATGTCCTCGTTTGCCACGGCGGCCGCGGCCTCCACGATCGTCGGCACGCCGTGCAGCGGCAGGTAGGATCCATAGAAGAGGACGCGGAGCGTCCCGTTCGCTTCCGGCGGCGGTGCCGGCGGGAAGAGACGGTCGTCGAAGCCCAGATAGAGGGTGCGCACCCGGCCGTCCGGCAGCCCGTACTCGCGTGCAAAGAAATTTCCGTGCGCGTCGGTATCGGCGAGTACGAGATCGGAGAGCTGGAAGGAGAGGCGGTCGATGTTCCGGTTGTGCCCGGCCTGCATCGAGCCCGCGGTGGCGTCACCCCGGTCGAGGACGCGCGTCTCCCACCGGGAGACGAGCGGATCGAAGACGAGCCGGCGGCCGGCGAGGCGGGCGATGAGCCACGCGAGCGGCACGTCCTTGTGGCGGAAATCGGGGACGAAGATCACGCCGCCGCGGTGATTCCCGGACAGGAATTGCCAGAGGAGCGCGGGATAGCGCGTGGGCGCCTTCCGTTTGACGTCCGTCCGGCACTCGCTCGCCCGCCGCCCCGTCCGGCGCCACCCCTCGCGGATGATCGCGTTCCGCGGGTAGGCGGGATCGAACGCGCCGAAGAAGACCAGTTCCGGATCGCCGCCGGTCATCGATCCGCTCCCGCCGCATCGCGGCGCCCCAGTTCCCGGAGCGCGGCGTACTTGAAGAAGACGCCGGCCGCCGCCGCGCCGCAGAGCACCAGGCCGGCGGCGCCGTCGAGGAAGCCGAGCTGCACGACGTACATGCGCATGAAACGCCACGCGGGACGAAGGAGGATCGCGGGGAACCAGGAGGCGCCGCGCCCGTGCAGTTCCGCCGCGCCGCGGAGACTGTAGCTGCGCATCCGGTCGAGATAGTCGGCCATGTCGCGGTAGGGCGAATGCAGCATCGGCTCGACGAGCAGGCGCGCCTCGCCGTCGAGACGGAACCGCTCGTGGACGGCCCGCTCGGGATAGCGCCCCGCGCCCCGCCTGAAGAGGCGCAGGACGCGGTCGCGCCCCCAGCCGCAGTGATCGATCCGGCGCCCGAGAAAGTCGTTTCGACGGCGGATGTACCACCCGTCCGCACCGCGGGGATCGTCGACGGACCGGGCGATCTCGTCGCGAAGCGCCGGGGTGAGTCGCTCGTCCGCGTCGAGGATCAGCACCCACTCCCCGCTCGTGCGTTCGATCGCCCAGTTCTTCTGGTCGGCGTTCGACACGAAGTCCCGTTCGAGGACCGTGGCGCCGAGGGAACGGGCGATCTCCCTCGTTTGGTCGCCGCTGTGCGAATCGACGACGATCGTCTCGCCGACCCCCGCCGCGCTCTCGATGCAGCGGGCGATGTTCTCTTCCTCGTCGCGCGTGATGACGACGAGCGATACACGGTCGAGTCCCATCACCGGCCACCTCCTGCGTCGGTTTCCGCCCCGAGAGCGAGCCGCAGTTCGCCGATCACCTCGTCGACGGCGATTTCGTCGATCCTTCGCGCCGCCGGCTGTTTGCCCCCGCCCCGGCCGCGTTCGGGGCCCCCGAGGACCCGGTGCCTGCCGGTCATCGGATCCCAGACGCGCGGGTCGGTCGGCCCGAAGAGGGTCACCGTCGGCACCCCCTGGAGAACGGCGAGGTGCTTCGGCCCCGAATCGATGCCGACGACCACGCGGCAGCGGCCGACGATCGCGCCGAGGCGCGGAATCGAGGCCGGCGGGGCCATCAGGGCCGCGGGCGACGCCGCGGCGACCTGCCCGGCGACCGCCTCTTCCCCCGGTCCCCAGAAAACGAGCGGAACGAGTCCCAGTTCGCCCGGGATGCGCCCGGCGAGCTCGACGAACCGCTCGACCGGCCATGACTTCTCGACGTAGGTCGCTCCCGGCACGATGCCGCAGAGCCGCCCGGCCCGCTCGCCGAGCGAACCGGTCCATTCCCCGGCCCACGCCCGCTCGGTCTCGGCCGCGGGGAATCCCGGGGCGAGCCCCGAGCGCCATCCGCGCGGATCCGGCCCCGGACCGGGATCGCCCAGGCCGATCATCCGCGCGTACTCGCGGTTCGATTCGAGCGTGTATTGCCTGACGATCGCGCCGTGCCCGTCCAGTAGCGCGCGGGGAAGGACGCGGTGGAAACACCAGTTGTGCCGCCCCACGTCCATCCCGATCCTCAGGTGCGCCCCCGAGAGGAGCGTGAGGACGGCGCTCCTCGGCGAGGAGAGCAGGTCGATCGCCACGTCGTACCGCCTTCGCCGGAGCCGCGCGGCGAGTCGCGCCTGCCGCGGCGCCGCGCCCTCGAGCGGAATGACCTCGTCGAGACCGGTGTCGCCGTCGAGGGCGCCCGCGTACCGGGCGCCGACCAGGTAATCGATTCGCGCCCGGGGAAAGCGCTCCCGGAGGGCCCAGACGATCGGCAGGGAGAGCGCGATGTCCCCCATCGCCTTGAGACGCACGACGAGGATCCGGTCGACCGGTCCGATGCGGCCGAGATCGACGGGCGAACGTCTGCCGGTCATCCGACTCACCGTGCGACTTCCTCGAGCGCCGAGAAGACCTCGTCCGGGCCGATCCCGTCGAGGCAGCGGCGATCGTCGCATTCGTGGCGGTGGCATGGTGCGCAGGCGACGCGGTGCGTGACGAGCCGGAAGGGGCCCTTCCCCTCGTAGGGAAACCAGATCTCCGGTTCGGTGGGGCCGAAGATGCCGACGGTCGGCACCCCGAGAGCCACGGCGAGGTGCATCACGCCGCCGTCGTTGCAGACGACCGCGTCGCAGGCCGAGAGAACGGCGGCGAGCGTCCTGATCGGCTGGAGTGGCAGCACCGCGCCCTCCGTTCCCGCAGCCTCGCGTGCGATTTGTTCCTCTCCCGGTCCGGCGACGACGAGAATCCGCGCATCGAGCGCGCAACCTGCCAGGCGGGCGAGCTCGGCGAACCGCTCCGGCGGCCATCGCTTCGCGGGCCACGTCCCCCCGGGATGGACGGCGATCACCGGCCCCTCCCCCCCGCCGCCGATCGTGCGTTCGAGAAGCCTCGCCCCCCCCAGGCGCTCCTCTTCGCGGAGATGGACGCGCGGCAGGCGCCACGCGGCTGCGCAGCCGAGCGCCTCGACGAACCGGAGATGGTGCGACACCGCGCTCGGATCGGCGGGCGGCTTCGCGACGACGTGCGTGTACAACCTGCGCCGCCACCGCCTCCCCCCGCCGACTCGCACGGGAATGCCGGCGAGACGGAGGAGGTTCGCGCTGCGCGGGTTGTAGAAGAGGTCGATGGCCGCGTCGAAGCGCATCCGCCGGAGGATCCGCACGGCCCGCATCGTCCCGGCGATTCCCGGATCGAGCGGTATGACGCCGTCGAGAAACGGATGGCTTTCGAGTATCTCGTGGTGCGGACGCTCCGCGAGGTAATGGATGTCAGCGTCGGGCCGGCACTCCCTGAGCGCGTCGACGGCGGGAATCGAGAGTATCACGTCCCCGAGATACCGGAGGCGCGTGACGAGGATGCGGGGTGCGCGCGCCGAGAGGAGATCAGGACCGTCCATCGCCGCGCACCTTCCTGATGACGTCCCTGCTCGCGTGGCTTTTCCGGTCGCCGGTGATGACCGTGCGCGTCCCGACGGCCCGCGCGGACTCGATCTCGGGAACCGTGTCGACCGTGTAGTCCGTTCCCTTCGCATGGATGTCCGGCCGCAAAATCCGGATGATCTCATCGACGGTCGGCGCGCCGAAGAGAAGACACCGGTCGACGCATCGCAGGGCGAGAAGGAGCTCCGCCCGCTCCTCCCCGGGCATCACCGGTCGTCCGTCGCCCTTCAGGCCGCGCGTCGAATCGTCGTCGTTGACGGCGACGACGAGCAGGTCGCCGAGAGCGGCGGCCTCCTCGAGGTAGCGCACGTGCCCGACGTGGAGTATGTCGAAACAGCCGTTCGCGAGGACGACGCGTGCGCCCCGACGGCGTTTTTCGTCGAGATCCCGCGCGAGCTTTTCGACGTCGCGGTAGAGACGATCCTTCACCCGCATCCTCCTCTCGCGCCGGTCGCGGACGTCGCGTTCCGGCGATCGCGGTTGTCGGCCCGGCGAATCCCGCCTGCCGTCCAACACGTTTTCCCCGTCACTTGTCCGCCACGCCGAGTTCGCGAAGCAGATCGGCGAGCTCGCCGACGCTCGCCGTGGCGGTGCCGCGCTTCATCACGACGATCGACGCCGCGGCGTTCGCCAGGGCCATCCCCTCCCGCACATCCGCTTCGGCGGCGAGAGCGAGCGCGATCGTCGCCGCGACGGTGTCGCCCGCGCCGGTCACGTCCGTCGCCTCGGCGCTCCCGACGACGGCGATGTCGATCCGCGGGCGGCGGCGGCGGAAGAGCGACATCCCGAACCTGCCCCGCGTGACGATCAGGGAGTCGCTTTCGAGCCGGGAGAGGAGCCGCCGGCCCGCCCGGTCGATCGGCGCCCGTCCCGCGTCGGTTCCCGCCGCCGCGTGCGCCTCGACCTCGTTCGGCACCGCGGTCGTCACCCCGCGGAAAGCCGCGAGGTTGAAACGCGAATCGGCGACGACGGGGATCGCGCGCGCGCGGCAGAAGCGGATCGCCTCGCCGATGACCCGTGGCGTGAAGAGTCCCTGGCGATAATCGCTGAGGACGACCGCCGCGGCCCTCGCGGCTTCGCGCCGGAACCTGGCGAGAATCCGCGCCTCCTCGCGCGGCGACAGGGAGCGGTCCTGCTCCCGGTCGACGCGAACGATCTGCTGCCGCTGCGCGTGGTAATCCCCCGCCATCACGCGCATCTTCGTGGTCGTGAACCGCCCGGCCAGCGTCAGGATCCCCCGCGTGGCGACCCCGGAATCGGCGAGCAACCCGGTGAGCATCGGCCCGCGCTCGTCGCCGCCCACGAACCCGACCGGCACGGCCCGTCCGCCGAGCGCGGCGACGTTCTGGGCGGCGTTCGCCGCTCCGCCCGGCGAGAATCCGCTTCCGTCGTAGCGTACGACGACGACCGGCGCCTCTCGCGATACGCGTTCGGTGCGACCGTACACGAACTCGTCGATCATCAGGTCGCCGAGAACGACGATCCGCTTGCCGCGCCACCGCCCGAGGATGCCGGCAAGCCGCCGCGCATCGAATCCCTTCTCACTCATCCGTATCCTCCTCGATCGCCGCGTCGACCGCCCCGGCGACCTCGTCGACGGAGATCGAGTCGAGGCAGGCGGGTTCGCCGTCGGGACATTCCCGCCGGAAGCAGGGGGAGCACTCGAGATCGGCCCGTACGACACGGGCTCGTCTCCCCCGCGGCGCCGTCCATGCGGGGCTCGTCGAGCCGAAGACGGCGACGGTCGGCCGCCCCATCGCCGCGGCGATATGCACGGGGCCGCTGTCGTTTCCGAGCACGCACGCGGCGCCCCGCAGCACGGCGACCAGCCCCGCCGCGTCGAGCGTTCCGGCGAGGCTCGTCCCGCCGCCCGCGGCGGCGATCGCGTCGAGCGCCTCCGCGTCCCCCGCGGTGCCGAGCGCGACAGCGACGAATCCCCGCGTGGCGGCGCGCGCCGCGACCGCCGCGAACCGCTTCACCGGCCAGCGCTTCGCGGATCCGTAGGCCGCGCCCGCCGCCACGGCGAGATACGGCCTGTCGAGCCCGTTCCGCGCGACCGTCGCACGCCAGTCCTCGGGCGGCACGACGACGGGAAGCGGTATCTTTCGCGCCCTCCTTCCCGTCGCCGCCTCCGCGAGGCGGACGTAGGACCTGGAGAGATGCTCGCCCCGATCGGTTTTCCCGACCGCCCGGGAAAGAAGCAGGGAGCGCCCCGCGCCGCCGAACCCGACCCGGCCCCCGGCGCCGCAGAGCCTGGCCGCGAGCGCCGCCGCGAAGGAGGGGGGCAGCACGATGCAGTTGCTCCATCCGTTCGCCGGTCGTCCGCGCCGAAGCGCCCTCGCGGCCCCGGACAGCTTGCCGTCTCCGTCGTAGACGATCATCCGGTCGATTGCCGGATGGCGGCGGAAGATCTCCGAGACGTATGAGCGGCAGCCGACCGTGACGGATCGCCCGTTTCCGGTCTCCTGGAGGACGGCGAGAATCGGCGTGGCCATCACGGCGTCCCCGAGCCAGTTCGGCGCCATCACCAGGATCCCGTCACGCCCCGGTCTGCAGTCGGTAGAGCTTGCGATATATCCCGTCCGCACCGATCAGCTCCTCGTGCGTGCCGACCTGCTTGATGCGGCCATCTTCGAGAACGACGATCCGGTCGGCATTCTTGATCGTCGAGAGTCGATGCGCGATGACGAGCGTCGTCCTGCCCCTGACGAGACGGTCGATCGCCTCCTGGACGAGCGCCTCGCTCTCGACGTCCAGCGAGCTCGTGGCCTCGTCGAGAATCAGAAGCTGCGGATCCTTGAGCAGCGCCCGGGCGATCGCGAGGCGCTGCCGCTGGCCGCCGGACAGCTGGATGCCGCGGTCGCCGATGACGGTGTCGTAGCCGCAGGGCATCGCCTCGATGAATTCGTGCGCGTTGGCGGCGCGCGCGGCCCGCTCGACGTCGGCCCGCGGGCAGGAGGAGACCCCGTAGGCGATGTTGTTGAACACCGTGTCGTTGAAGAGGATCGTCTCCTGCGTGACGATCCCCATGAACGACCTGAGCGATGCGAGACGGGCATCGGCGATGTCGATCCCGTCGATCAGCACGCGACCCGACGTCGGGCGGTAGAACCGGGGAAGCAGGTCGGCGACGGTCGACTTGCCCGCGCCGCTCGCGCCGACGAGGGCGACGACCTCGCCCCGGCGAACCCGGAAGCTCACGTCCCGCAGCACCGGCGTCCCCTCCCCGTAGGAAAAGCAGACGTCCCGGTACTCGATTTCCTCCGAGACGCCCCCGATCTCGCGGGCGCCGTCCTCGCCGTCTTCCGTCTCGTATTCGAGGATCTCGAAGACGCGAGCGGCGGAGGCGAGGCCTTCCTGGATGACGCTGTTCAGCTTCGAGAGGTTCTTGATCGGGGTGACGACCCAGAGCATCGCCCCGATGAACATCATGAGGTTGGCCGGTTCGATGCCGCCGGCGATGACGAGCTTCCCCCCGTACCAGAGTATGACGACGGCCGCGAGCATGCCGAGCGTCTCGCTCGTCGGCGAGGCGAGTTCCGCGAAGCGCCGCATCTTGAGATACTCGCGCCAGTATTTCCGGTTGAAGAATGCGAACTTCTCCCGCTCGAAGCCCTCCATGCCGAAGGCCTTGACCACCCGGACCCCCGAGATCGTCTCCTGCAGCGTCGCCGTCATGTCGGCCATGCTCTCCTGCGCGCGGCGGCTTCCCTTGCGGAGCTTGCGCCCGATGATCGCGATGAGACCGATGTTCACCGGCACGAGCACGATCGTCAGCAACGCCAGGCGCCAGGAGGTGTAGAAGATGATCGCCACGGCGATCGCCGTCATCAGGGTGTTCCTGACGATGGAGGCGAGCCCCCCGACGACGACGCCCCGCAGGCTCGTCACGTCGTTCGTGATCCGCGAGATCAGGTGGCCCGTCCGCTGGAGGTCGAAGAAGGCCATCGGCAGCGCCTGTATCCTGCCGTAGAGATCGTTTCGTATCGTCCGCAGGATCGACTGCTCGAGCCAGAGCGTGAGATAGGTCCCCACGTAGCCGAAGAGGTTCTTCGCCACCATGAGCAGGAAGAAGATGATGCAGAACCTGGCGAGTCGCTCGGTCTGCGTGCCGGAGTAGACGAAGCGCCGGGCCGCCTGTTTCAGGTGGTCGAGCCGGCTTTCGACGGCGTCGGGCACGAGTCGGTCGGCCGCTTTCTCCGCCCCCGGCTCCCCGGTCGTCTGCTCGATCGCCGGCTCCGTCCCGAAGAGGATGTTGAGAAAGGGCGGAATCAGCGTGAGCGAGACCCCGCTCAGGGAGGCGAAGACGGTCGTGCAGACGAAGAGCACGACGAGGCGTTTCCAGTGCGGTCCCAGATAACGCAAGAGTTTGATGTAGAGACGTCCGGGACGCTGTTCCGGCATGAAAGACCTCTCGCTCGGAGACGCTCAGATCGAGACGGCCGCTCCCGAGGACAACACCTCTTCGACCATCGTGAAGAACCGGTTCAGCGAGAGCTTCTCGCCTCTCGTTCCCTTGAAGATGCGGACATTCGGGGCGTCGCCGGGAACCCAGCGCCCGCCGTCGAACCGGGTGAAGAGACCCACCGTCGGCACGCCGAGGGCGGCCGCGAAATGGAACAGGTCGGTATTGCCCGAGATGAACAGGTCGCACTGGGAGAGATAGGCGATCGTCTCGGCCGCGTCCGCCGGCACGAGATCGATCGTCTCCCCTTTCAGCTCGGCGGCGAACCGCTGCACCATCCTTGCGTCCCAGGGAAAGGTGAGGATGAGGAATTTCGCCTTCCTGCGTCCGGCGAGGTTGTTCGCGAGGTAGGCGACGATCTCGCTGATCACGCGATGGCGGCTCTTGCCGCGGCCGGGATCGAGTCCGACGGTGAGCGTGTCGCGCTCGGGCTTCCGGAAATGGATCAGTTGCTTCGCGTGCGCCCGGGCATGCTGCGTGATGGTCACCGGCGGCAGGTCGTCATTTCGGGGGATGCCGATCGACTCGAGGACGCGGCGGATCTTGTTGCCCTCGTAACCGTCCGGGGAGAGTCTGATCTCGCAGTTGACGAACGGCGACGCCGCCGGGCTGTCGAAGCCGATGCGGATGTCGGCGCCCGACGCGAAGGCGAGCATCGCCCGCTCGAGCGAGAAGCCCCTGCCGAGCAGGAGCGCCGTGCGGTAGTCTTGCTTCCGCAGTTTCCTGACGAGCGCGAGATAGTCCCCCCGGTAGAGCCTGAGCTGCCCGCTCTCCACGCTGATCAGGTTGTCGGCCTTCATCGTCTCCCTGACGATCGCCGCGTTCGCCGTCTCGGCGAGCACGGTGATCTTCACCGCGGGAAAGCGCCGCTTGAAGAAATTGACCAGGGGAGCGGCGAAGAGCAGGTCGGTGACGTCTCCCGAGCCGACGACGAGCAGCCGTCCCTCGGCGACGCCGGCGGGGAGCGCGAACGCCTTCCCGCGGTCCGCCTTCCTCATCATGAAGGAAAACATCCGGGGCACGACATGTCGCCCGGAATCACGATCGGTCATCAGCCCGTCTCCTCCTCCGTGGCCGCCGTCCGCATCCAGACCCCGTGAGCGCGGCCGCGATGCAGTCGTCGACCCGCTCGATGAACCGGAACCGCACATCGCGGGTGACCTCCCTCGGCACGTCCTCGACGTCGTTGCGGTTCGCCGCCGGAAGGATGACCTCCCTGATCCCCGCCCGGTGGGCCGCGATCACCTTGTCCCTGATCGCGCCGACGGGAAGAACCTTTCCCGTGAGGGTGATCTCCCCCGTCATCGCGACGTCGTCGCGGATCGCATCGTCGAGAGCGAGCGACGCGATCGCCGTCGCGATGGCGACGCCCGCGCTGGGCCCGTCCTTCGGAACGGCCCCGGCGGGGATATGCAGGTGGATATCGGTGTTCTCGAAGAAGCCGTCGTCCCTGAGGCAATGGCTGTAGTGCGCCCGGATGAAGCTCATCGCCGCCTCGGCCGATTCCTTCATCACGTCGCCGAGCTGCCCCGTCAGCTTCGTCGCGCCGTGGCCCTTCACGCCGAGGGCCTCGACGAAGAGGATCACTCCCCCCGTCGCCGTCTTCGCCATCCCCGTGGACACGCCGACCGTCGGTTGCTTGAGCTTTTCCTGTGCCACGTGGTCCGCCGATCCGATGTAGGACGTGAGGTTCCGCGGCGTGACCCGCCAGGAGCCCCGTTTTCCCTCGACGATCCTGCGGGCGACCTTCCGCGCGACCGACGCGATGCGCCGGTCGAGATTGCGGACGCCCGCCTCCCGCGTGTACCGCTCGACGAGCGCGGCGATCGCCCCGTCTGAGAAGGCGAGTTTCTTCACGGGCACGCCGTTCTCCTCGAGCTGCCTCGGCACGAGGAATCTCCTGGCGATCTGCACCTTCTCGCGCGTGATGTAGCCGGGAAGCTCGATGATCTCCATCCGGTCGAGGAGCGGTCCGGGGATCGTGTGCGTCACGTTCGCCGTCGTGATGAACATCGTCCGCGACAGGTCGAACGGCGTGTTGATGTAATTGTCCTCGAAGCTGTGGTTCTGCTCCGGGTCGAGCACCTCGAGAAGGGCCGAGGCGGGATCGCCGCGGAAATCGTGCCCGAGCTTGTCGATCTCGTCGAGCATGAAGACGGGGTTGTTGCTTCCCGCCGTCCGGATCCCCTGGATGATCCTGCCGGGAAGGGCGCCGATGTACGTGCGCCGGTGTCCGCGGATCTCCGCCTCGTCGCGGATCCCCCCGAGGGAGATCCGCACGAACCGCCTTCCCATCGCCCGGGCGATGGATCGCCCGAAGGACGTCTTGCCGACACCCGGCGGACCGACGAAGCAGAGTATCGAGCCGCGGAGACTCTTGCTGAGCGTCTTCACGGAGAGGAACTCGAGGATCCGCTCCTTCGGCACGGCGAGATCGTAGTGGTCGCGGTCGAGTATCCTCGCCGCCTTGCGGATGTCGATCGCGTCCTCCGTCGACACCTCCCACGGCAGATCGAGCAGCCAGCCGAGATAGGTGCGTGCGACGGTGTACTCGGCGGAGTTCGTCGACATCTTCCGGAGACGCCGCCATTCCTTGAGCGCCGCCTCGCGGGCCGTCGCCGGCATCGGCGTCTCGTCGATCTCCGTCTTCAGCTCGTCGAGCTCGACCGCCGCGTCCTCCTCGCCGAGCTCCTTCCTGATAGCCTTGATCTGCTGCCGGAGATAGTACTCGCGCTGTTCCTTGTCCATCTCCTGCCGGACGTTGTGCCTGATCTTCTCGCCGATGCGGGCGATCTCCAGTTCCCCGGAGATGAATTCGTAGACGTGCGCGATCCGTTCGCCGGGATCGTGGAGCTCGAGGATGTGCTGCTTCTCCTCGATACCGATCTCGAGGTTCGCCGCGAGCATGTCGGCGAGACGGCCCGGGTCCTTGATGCCCTGGACGAGCCCCTTGATCTCCTCCGGGTAGTTCTCCGACGCGTCGACGACCTCGAGAAACGCATTCGTCGCGTTCCTGGTGATCGCCTTCGTCCTGTCGGAGACTCGGTCGGGCTCATGGACGACGCGCACCCGCGCGCGCATGAAGGGCGTGTCGTCGGTCATCTCGACGATCTCCACGCGCGCGATCCCCTGGCCGAGTATCCGCACCTGGCCGTCCTGGAACCGCGCCATCTTCTGTATCAGCATGGCGCAGCCGGTGTGGTAGATGTCCCCCGGCCCCGGATGCTCGGTGTCGCGGTTGCGCTGGGTGAAGACGCCGACGATCTTCGATCCGGCCAGCGCCTCGTCGACGAGCCTGATCAGGTGCTCGTCGGTCAAGACGAGCGGAACGAGCATGTAGGGAAAGACGACGCCGTCGTTGATCGGGATGACGGGCACTTCGGCCGGTATCCGCGCGATCAGCTCGTTGTCGGGATGCGTCTCGGACACGCCTCGCCTTTCTTCACGCCCTATTCCACAGGGACGTTCCTCACCCGCTCGTTCGAATCGAGCTTCCGTATCCGTATCTCGAGCATCCCGTTCCGGTACCGCGCATTCGTCTTCGAGGGATCGACCGACACGGGCAAGGCGATCTCCCTGCGGAACCGCCCCATGCGGATCTCGAGCGTGTGGAAATGCAATTCGCCGGCCGGGCAGGCGTTCTCCCTGAACCCGTCGATCCGGAGGATCCGTCCGTCGACCTCGACGGAGATCCGTTCGGGATCCATCCCGGCGATCTCGAAGGAGAGGATCACCTCGTCCGCCGATTCGCAGATGTCGACGGCCGGTTCCCAGGCGAGATCCGCGGGGAGTTTCACGCGCCGCCGTCCCTCCCGGCCGGCTCCGAAACCGTCGATGAATTCCGGTCGTTTCTTCATGCTGCACCCGTCCGGCGCGTCCCGTCGGCGACATCGAGGGCGCCCGTGAAGTATCTTCATGGATTTTCGGTGTTTAGCATAGTGAAGGCGGGCGGGGAAGTCAAATGGAAATCATCCGAAGGCGGGGGCGCCCGACGGACTCCATCGATACACCCCTTCTCTCACGTTTCGTCTGGTTCGGGCGCCCCGCCGTTACCGGCGTTTCCTGTCCAGGTACAGCGTGTTGACGCGTTCCATCCCTTGCGCCTCGCCCCCCGAGACGATGCGCGTGTCTGCGAAGCGCTTCTGGTCGATCTCCCATTGCTCGAGGCACGAATCGTGGAAGAGCAGCGTATAGATGAGGATCGAACGCGTATCCTCCCCCTGTACGTAGTAGATCCAGTATTCCCTCGGCGTGCCCTCGGAGGCCATGTAGACGTTCGGCAGCCCCCAGGAGGCCATCACCTCGTCGAAGACCATTCCCCGCACGATCTCGCCGTTCCTGATGTGGCGGATGAACGCGCAGCCCGGATGGTCGACGAGGTACTGTTCCCTCGATGCCGGTTCGGTGAGATACTCGCGCTCGACGGTCGACATCCCCGCGCATCCGCAACCCGTGACGATCGACGCGAGAAGCACTGTCAGAATCGATGTCCGTAGCATGTCCCGCCTCCCGTTCCGGGACCCGCGCGGTCCTTTTTCCCGTCGGGCGAAAAAACACCACGACGACCCCGTCGTCGTGGCGCGGCGACATCACCTTCCCGATCGGGGCACGTTCCGGCCATGCGAGCCTCCCCGCGGTGAATTCGAGCTTCTGTAAGGAGTATATCCCGCTTCGGACGGCTGTCAACCGCCCCCGCGGGCCGTTTCCCGGTCGAACCTGAGGACCTCGACGCCGGGGAGACTGTCGCGGCGGGCGGAAACGCCCGCCCCCTCGAGGGCTTCGAGGAAGGCGTCTCCCGGATCGGTCTCCCACGTCCGCGTCCTGACGAGCCAGACCCTGCCCCCCGCGCTCAGCCGGTCGCGGACCTCGCCGGCGAGCTCGTCGGTGCCCGGATAGCCCGGGTAGAGGCCGCGCGAGTCGGCCGGTCCCTCGTAGTAGAAGTCGAAGACGTCCTTCACCCCCGGCAGCAGCACGAGGTCTCCCTCGCGGCCGGCATCCTCGACGATGCGGGCCGCTCCCCGGATATCATCCCGCCAGTATCGGGGCATGAGGAAATACTGCGCGTCCGAGACGAGCATGCAGGCGCAGACGAGCCCTGCCGCGACCGCCCCCGCCCGGCGCGGCGCGCCGTACGCGAGAAGGGCGACGAAGACCGGAAAGGCGCTGGTGAGATACCGGACGTTGAAGATCTTGACGTTGAGTACCGTGAGGAGGAGGATCGATGCGAAAGCGGCGCCGGCGATCGAGAGGAAGAGCGTCAGCGGCCCTCGCCTGGCACGGGCGATCCCGCTCGCGAGCAGCCCGCCGAAGAGGAAAACGACCGTCAGGATGGCCCACCGGTGTGCCGCGAAGACCGCACCCGCCCCCTCGATCCGGTGCAGATCGCGGAGTCCCGGCCCGAACGAATACCCCACGGAAAAGGCGTAGAGACTGTACGGGTACGCCCACGCGCTGAGCGTCAGCTCGCCCCGGTACCGCTCCTCGACAGGGATCGTCTGCACGTTCACCACGCTGATCGTCCTCAGGAACTGCGCCTCCCGGTAGATCCACGGCGAGATCCCGGCGAGAACGATCAGGCCGGCGAGGGCCGCCGCGCCGAGCGCCTGCCCGCGGAGGCGGCCGGTGACCGCGAGATGGACGAGAAGCCCGAGACAGAGGAATCCCGCCGAGAAATGGCAGAGGCAGGCCGCGAGGAGGCTCAACCCGAGAAGCGCGCCGCGGCGGATCGAGGGGGTCTCGACGAACCGGCGATAGACGATGAGGGCGAGAATCGACGCGAGGAGGAGAAAGGAATAGAAGCGGACCTCCTGGGCGTAGTAGAGGGCGAACGGGCTGACGGCGAGGAAGAGCGCCGCGTAGCGGGCGACGCGTCTGCCGCCGATCGGCAGCAGCCATGCGTGGACGAGGGGAACGGCGGCCGTGCCCGCCGCCGCGCTCGGCAGGCGAAGCCAGGCGGGAGCGGTGGAGACGGCGCTCCAGAAATGCATGAACAGGGAATAGAGCGGGCCGTGCACGTCCCAGAGGAGCTTGACGGCGAAGGAAACGCCCGGCGGCGTCGTCCAGGCGTGCACCGAGAGGAGCTCGTCCGTCCACATCGATTGCGCATCGAGGCGGAACAGGCGCAGCGCCGCCGCCGCGATCGTGATCGCGGCGAGCACGGCGCGATCTCGCCCGCTGTCTGCGCCCGTCGTCATGGCCCGGTTATATCGCAATCCCCGTTGATTTTCCAGTTCAAATCGCCCATGATCCCCTCATGGAGTCTCCCCCGATCGTCGACCGGATCTGGATCGGGACCGCCGGTTGGTCCTATCCCGACTGGATCGGTCCGATCTATCCCGCCTCCCGGACGATCGACCGTCTCCGCTTTCTCGCCCGCTACGTCGATTGCATCGAGCTCAACAGCTCCTTCTACCGCGTGCCGGGGAGGCAAATGGTCCGGCGGTGGGTCGAACGGATCGGCGATCTCCCCCGTTTCCTCTTCACGGTGAAGGCCTGGCGCGCCATCACCCACGAGCGAACGGCCGACGACGATGCCGTGCGCCGGTTCATCGACGCCTTCTCGCCCCTCGAGGAGGCGGGCCGGATCGGCGCCTGGCTCCTGCAGTTTCCCTGGTCATTCCGGAGAGACGCGGCCAACCTCCACCTCCTCGACCGTCTCGGAGCGCTCCTGTCCGGCCGCCCCGTCGCGGTCGAACTGCGCCATGGCTCGTGGAACAACCCCGAGACCGCCGGCTTTCTCGCCGACCGTGATCTCGCCTTCTGCAACATCGACCAGCCGGTCATCGGCGATTCGATGCCGCCGACCGCGCACGCGACGACCCCCCGGCTCGGCTACATCCGCCTGCACGGACGGAACCGCGCGCACTGGTTCGATCCCTCGTCGACACGGGACGAGCGGTACGACTACCTCTACGACGAGGGGGAACTGTCCGGGTGGCACGAACGCGCCGCCGCGGTCGCCCCGCGCGTCGACCGTCTCTTCATCGTCGCCAACAACCACTTCAGGGGCCAGGCGCTCGTCAACGCCGTCCAGCTGCGTGCGATGCTCGAACACCGCCGCCGGGAGGTGCCGCCCTCGCTGATCGCGCTCTACCCGCAGCTGCGCGGCGTCGCCACGGCGCCGAACCAGGGAAACCTGCTCGAGGAAATGTGAGATCAGCGCGCGAGCGCGAGAATCGCCGCGACGGCCGCGCCGAGGAGGACCAGGAAGAGGAAGAGATAGGGAGAGCGTCCCCGTCGGACCGCGGCGCGGCGCGGCGCGGCGCGTCCCGTCTCGGCCGGGTCGACGGGCGTCATGCAGAAATCGCAGAAGGCCTCACCGGTTCGGAGGGGGAAGCCGCAGACGCGGCAGACGGTGTCGGCCTTCTTTCCCGACGACCCTGCGCCCGGCACGGGCTCACGCGCCATCGCCTCGATCCTGCCCTTCCCTCCCGCTTCCTCGATCATGCCGAGAAGCCCCGCCGCGCGCGATCGGCCGCTCCCCTTCCACAGGGTGGCCGGCAGGCGGCGCATGAGATGCTTCATGCGCGAGACGGGTACGTGGGAGAGCAGGGCGAACTTGATGGCGAAGGCCTCGTTCGTCTCGATCCTGCTCGAGACGCCGTCGATGATCACCCGGTAGATGCGGCCGTCCTCCGTCCCGAGGACCTCGCTCGCCAGGTCGCTCATCGTGCGCGGTTTCGTTTCGTCGGTCTGCCTGAACATGAATACACTCCCGCCCGGCGGCATGCAGATTCCGTGCCACCGGGCGGAAATGCTTTGTTCAATCGATCGTCGGCGTCGCGCAGGCGGTTTCGGAGCGGTAGCCCTCGAGCCCGTTCGAGTCGACGGCCGAGACGACGTAACAGTACTCGACGTTCGGGACGAGTCCCTCGTCATGGTAGAGCGTCTCGGTCGTCGTGCCGACGAGCTCGATCATCCCGTAGTCCTCGTAGTAGTAGTAGACCCGGTACTCCCCGACGATCCCCGGATCGCCGTATCCCCACGTGACGAGCGTCTCGCCGGGAAGCCCGGAGGCGGCGACGTCGACGGGGACGGGCGGCGGCGTGAACTCGAACGAGGTCGGCAATCCCTCGTGATCGGTGCCGCACGAGAGGAAGGCGACCGTCAGGACGGCCGCCGCGATCATCGCACAGGTTCTCCGCATCGTATTCTCCATGCTAGAAGTGAATCGTCCTGGTGACGAGGAATCCGTCCCGGCGCGCCTCCAGGGCCAGCGGCGGCGGCGAGGCCTCTCCGCCGATCGCCATGTCGATGACGCCGATCGCCCAGACGCCGATCGCCGCGCCGAGGAAATAGTTCCGGTACCGGTGGAGATCCTCGGCCTCGTTCCACTTCTCGTTCATCATCTCGAAGGCGGCCTGCTTGTCGCCGATGTAGTCTGCGGCGTAGTAGGTCGCGCGCCAGTTGTCGTACTTGTCGACCTCGCGGTTGTACTGGATGTCGCTGATGACGAGTCCGAGAAGGGATACGATCTCGGCGCTGACGAGCGCCGTGCCCCGCCCGTACCGGCCGTCGCGCATCTGTCCCCAGCCGGGGAAGACGACGGAGTACCAGAGGTCCGTGTCCGCGGCTCGGGCGGGTGGCGCGAGCAGCAGCAGGATCGCGAGCGTCAGGATCGCCTTCTTCATCTTCATCCTTTCCGTCCGGTTGAACCGTTCCCAGGGCCGCCGATCCCGGGGGATCGCCGATGTCTTCTCCTGTTACGGCGGATCGCGGATTTTGTTACACCGCGCTCCGGCGACGGGGCCGATGATAGGGAAGGCGATCCCGGGCGAACAAGACATTTTTCCCGTCGGTGATTGACACCGCGCCTCGCCGTATCTTATCTTCTTGCATGGGTGGCAGATAGCATTCGACACATCGACACGCGGAGACGATGCGATTTGATCGAGGTCGAGAACCTCACCCGGTACTACGGCGCCAACGTTGGCGTACGCGATCTCTCCTTCACCGTGAAGCGCGGCGAGGTCCTCGGCTTCCTCGGCCCGAACGGCGCGGGGAAGACGACGACGATGCGGATGCTCACCTGCTTTCTCCCCCCCACGTCCGGAACGGCGAGGATCTGCGGCTTCGACATACTCGAGCAGTCGATGGAGGTCAGGCGACGGATCGGCTACCTCCCCGAGAAGACCCCCCTCTACCACGACATGCGGACGGCCGAGTATCTCGGATTCGCCGCCGGCCTCAAGGGCGTGCCCGCGCGCCGCGTCACGGCGGCGGTCGGCGACGCCGTGGAGAAATGCGGTCTCGCCGAGGTCGCCCACCGGACGATCGGACACCTCTCCAAGGGCTACCAGCAGCGGGTCGGCATCGCGCAGGCGATCATCGGCGACCCGGAGCTGCTCATCCTCGACGAGCCGACCATCGGTCTCGATCCCAAGCAGATCATCGACATCCGGCGCCTGGTGAAGCACATCGGCCAGGACCGCACCGTGATCCTCTCCAGCCACATCCTCCCCGAGGTCAACCAGGTCTGCGACCGCGTCATCATCGTCAACCGCGGCGAGCTCGTCGCCGTCGACAGCCCCGCCAACCTGCGGAACCGGCTCCGCCGTTCCTCGACCGTCCGGGTCCGTCTCGCCGATCCGGCCTCGACGGCCGCCGCCGCCGGGGAGATCAAACGGATGGAGGGCATCCTCGCGGTGGCGACATCGCCGGACGACACGAACGGCATCCGCGTCGAGACGGCCCCCGAGATCGATCTGCGCGGAGCGATCGCCTCCCGTCTCGTCCACGCAGGACTGCCCCTCGTCGAGATCTTCGGCGAGGAGCTCTCGCTCGAGGAGATCTTCCTGCGGCTCGTCACGGAGGAGGCCTGAGATGCGCCCCTTCGCCATCATCTTCCGGCGCGAGCTGAAGTACCTCTTCCGGTCGCTCACCGCGTGGGTGACGCTGTCGGTATTCCTCTTCCTCGCCGGCTACTTCTTCCACAACATCTTCAAGCGGTACAACTACCTCTCCTACCAGATGGCCAGGTCGGGGGATTTCGGCATGCCGCTGAACCTCACCGACGACGTCATGCGCCCGCTTCTCGGGGACCTCAGCCTCATCCTGCTCATCCTGCTTCCCCTCCTCACGATGCGCCTGCTCGCCGAGGAACGGAAGCAGGGGACGTTCGAGCTCCTGCTCACCTATCCGATCGGCGACCTGCCTGCAGTCGCCGGCAAATACGCCGCGGCGCTCGCGACCTGGGGGATCATGCTCGCGGGGACCGTCGCCTGCCCCGTGCTCCTCGCCGTCTACGCCGATCCGGAGCCCGGGCCGATCGTCACCGGCTACCTCGGCCTCTTTCTCATGGGAGGGACCTTCATCGCCATCGGCACGTTCTTCTCCTCCCTCACCGACAACCAGCTCGTCGCGGGGGTCTCCGCCTTCGGGGCGGGCCTCTTCTTCCTCGTCATCGGGTGGACGGTCCCCTTCGCCGGCCCGACCGCGGCGAAGGTGATCTCGCAGTTCTCCCTTCTCTATCATCTCGAGTCCTTCACCAAGGGCGTCATCGTCCTGCAGGACGTCACCTATTACCTCCTCATGTCGGCCTTCTTCCTCTTCCTCACGCTGAAATCGCTCGAATCGGCCAGATGGAGGAACTGAGCGCATGCGACGCATGACAGGAATATTCGGACCGCTTGGACTGGCGCTCATACTCGTCGGCTCGGTCACCTACGGGATACTGCACGGCAGCGGTTTCCTCTCCGTCCTCCCCCTCCTCCTCGGGTTCGCCTTCTCGGTCGCCGCCCTCTTCTTTCGCGATCGCACGGCCGGCGGCAGACGCCAGCGCCGCCTCGAGATGCACGCGTGGATGTCGATCGCCCTCTTCCTCGGCCTGCTCGTCTTCCTGCAGACGATCGCGACGCGCCACGACAGGCGTTTCGACACCACGGCGAACCGGCGCTTCTCCCTCGCGCCGCAGACGCGGGCGATCCTCGCCGGTTTGGAGAAGGACGTGGCCGTGAACCTCTTCTTCAAGGACACCTCCCCCGTGCGCCGCGTGCTCGAGGATCTCGTCCGCGAATACGCCGCCGCTTCCACCCGCCTGACCTGGCGATTCGTCGATCCCGACCGCGATCCCGTCGCCGCCCGCCGCTACGGCGTCGGCGACGTGGAGACCATCGTCGTCGAATCGGGCGAGCGGGACGCGCACATCACGGAGACGAGCGAGGAAGCCCTCACCAACGCGATCCTCAAGGTCGTCAGGCCGGGAAGGAAGACCGTCTGCTTCACGACGGGCCACGGCGAGAAGTCGATCGACGACGAGGCGCCGGACGGCTACAGCGAGCTCGGCCTGGCCCTCGCGGGCGAGGGGTACGACGCGAGGGAGCTCCTTCTCGCCACGGCGGATGGGGTGCCGGACAGTTGCGAGATGCTCGTCATCGCCGGCCCGTCCGTCGATCTCTTCCCGCGCGAGGAGGCCCTCGTCGACGGCTACCTCGACGGCGGCGGAAAGGTCCTCATGCTCCTCGAGCCGATGACCTCGATCCCGCGGCTGTGCCTCATCGCGTACCGGCACGGGATCGAGGTCCGCGACGACATGGTGATCGACCGGTTCGGGAAGCTGCTCGCCGGCAACTACCTGACCCCGGTGGTCAACACCTACGGCGACCATGCGATCACCCGCCCGATACGGGAGCTTTCCTTCTTTCCCCAGGCCCGGTCCGTCCTGCCGGCCGATCCGGCGCCGGAGGGCGTCGAGGCGATCGTCCTCTGCAAGACCGCTCAGGGCGCCTACTCGGAATCCGATCTCGATTCCCTCATGGCGGGACAGACGCGCTTCGACCCCGAACACGACGCGGCGGGCCCGGTGGCCATCGCCGCCGTCGCTTCCCGCGACGTCCCCCCCGGCGACGCGGCGGGCGCCCCGCTCCGGCGCCGCATGCGCCTCGTCGTCTTCGGTGACGCCGACTTCGCGATGAACGCGAACGTGAAGACCTCCGCGCACCGCGACCTGATCCTCAACACGATCGGCTGGCTCGCCGAGCAGGAGGATCTGATCTCGATCAGGCCCCGCGATCCGCTCCTCCAGCCGGTCGTCCTCTCCGACCGTGAAGGCCGGGTGGTCTTCTGGATACCCGTCGTCGCCGTTCCCCTCGCCGTCGCCGGCATGGCTGCATTCGTCTCGATCCGGCGGCGCCGCTCCGCGTGAGAAAGGACCGGTTGTGCGCGCGCGAACGACATGGATCCTCCTCGTACTGCTCATCCTGGTCGCCGCATGGTTCTTCGCCGTCGAGGAGCCGCGGCGGCGCGCGACGGAGCGTTCGGGCCGCTCCGGAACCATCTTCCCCTACGGCCCCGAGGAGGTCGACCGCTTCTCGCTCCGCCCGCCCGGGGGCGAGCTGATCGTCATGGAACGGTCCGGTGAGGAGTGGATCATCACGAGCCCGGTCGTCACCCCCGGCCAGCGGTCGATGATCGACCTCGTCCTCGACCAGGTCGTCCCCGGACGGAAACTCGAGGAATTCGACGGGGTGTATGATTTCGCCCCGTACGGTCTCGACGATCCCTTTGCCACGGTGATCCTCTTCAACGATCGTCGCGGCCGCGTCGACACGGTGCGCGTCGGCGACACGACGCCGACCGGCCCCCGCGCCTACGTCCGCGTCAACGACGAGCACGCCGTCCTCATCACGCGCGACCTGATGCACAACGCGATGCGCAAGAACCTCTTCCACCTGCGCGACAAGAACCTGTTCCACGTCATCCCCGGCGACATCTCCGCGATCACCGTCAACGACGGCAACCGCCGTCTCTCCTTCGCCCGCGAGGCCGGGGGATGGTGGCGCACCGGCCCGCGCTACCGCGTGGAGTCCTCCTGGATGGACGCGTACGCGAAGAGGCTCTCCGAGACGATCATCCGCTCCTTCGACGCGGAGACGACGGATTCCCTCGATCGGTTCGGCCTCCGCGCCCCCGGCCGCCGCCTGTTCATCGACGGCCCGTCGGGGATCGTCTCGATCTCGATCGGACGGGTCGACGAGGAGACGGTGCACGTGCTCCGCGACGGTCTCGACAAGGTCGTCTCGATCAGGACGTCGGACATCCTCCCGATCTTCGAGGTCGACCCGGAAGGGTTGCGCTCCCGCCGGCTCGCCTTCTTCGATCCGAACGCGGCGCATCTCGTCCGGTGGACGAGCCCCGACACGACCGTCGCGCTGCGCGGCGGCGACGGCGCGTGGGTCGCGCCCGAAGCGGGCGACGCGGCGGTCCGGGGCCAGGCCGTTTTCTCGCTTCTCGACGACCTGCGGCGGACGCGGTTCGACGGGTTTCTCGACGACACCTTCGAGTCGGGCGCATCCTTTCTCGATCCGCTCGCCGTCGAGATCGTCATAGAGGACGCGGACGGACGCCTGCTCGACCGCATCCGCATCGCCACGCCCCTCGCCGACCACGAGATCGGCGGATCGCTCTCCTCGGACGCACTCGGGCGTCTCCCCGTGCATACCGCCGCCCGCCTGCGCCGCCGGTTCGAATCGATCGGCGCCGGTCTCATGCCCTGAGCGCGGTTGCGCGCCCCGCCTCCCGCGGTTATCATTATCCATGAGGTCGCGAGCGATCATGAAGAACACCAGACACGGCAGACGAACCGTCGGCGATCCGATGACGAGGCGGTGTTTTCTCGCCGGATCGACCGCCGCTCTCCTGGCCGCAGGCATCCCCTCGCCGGCGGCGGCCGACGCCGTCGAGGCCCGCTGGTGGAAACCGGCCGGGAACGGTCGCGTGCGATGCTTGCTCTGTCCCCGCGCCTGCGTGATCCCGCCGGGAGACAGCGGCTGGTGCGGTGCGCGCGGGAACGAGGCCGGCCGGCTCGTGACGCTCGTCTGGGGCCGGCCCTGCGCGATGCATCTCGACCCGATCGAGAAGAAACCCTTCTTCCATTTCCTTCCCGGGACCTCCGCCTTCTCACTCTCGACGGTCGGCTGCAACCTCGCCTGCGACTTCTGCCAGAACTGGCAGATATCCCGCTCGCGTCCCGGCGAGGTCGACACGCAGGACATGCCGCCCGACCGTATCGTCGATGCGGCCTCCCGGGTCGGTGCGGCATCGATCGCATTCACCTACGGGGAACCGGTCGTCTACTGGGAATACGCCGCCGACATCGCCTCGCTCGCCAGGGAACGCGGGCTCCGGTCCGTCGTGGTCACCGGGGCGTACATCGAGACGGAGCCGCTCCGCGAGCTCTGCTCGCTCGTGGACGCGGTCAAGATCGACCTGAAGGCCTTCGACGACGACTACTACCGCCGCATCTGCTCCGGACGGCTCTCGCCGGTCCTCTCCGCCATCGAAACGGTCAGCGAGACCGGAACGTGGCTCGAGATCGTCTATCTCGTCGTGCCCACGCTGAACGACGATCCGGCCCGGATCGGCGAGATGGCCGCGTGGCTGGCCGGCCACGCCGGCCCCGACGTTCCGCTGCACTTCTCGCGCTTCTTCCCCCACTACCGTCTCAGCGACCTTCCACCGACCCCCGTCGAGACGCTCGAGCGCGCACGGGACGCCGCGATGGAGGCGGGAATGCGCTACGTCTACATCGGCAACGTCCCCCACGGCGAGGCGGAGAACACCTGTTGCCCCGCCTGCGGGAAGACGGTAGTATCGAGAAGCGGGTACCGCGTGGTCGCGACGGCCATCCGGGAAGGCAGGTGCGCCGCGTGCGGCGCGGCGGTGCCGGGAGTCTGGGAATGAGAGGATGCATCGTCGGAGCGGCGGTCTTCGCGGCGGCGGCAATCGCCGTCTCCGCGAACGCCGCGAAAGGAGAAGAGGGGACGATGGAACGCACCGTGCGCCCGCCGGTCGTCGCGGGCCAATTCTACCCCGGGGACCCCGTGCGACTGAGGCGGGACATCGAGGGGTATCTCGACGCCGTTGGCGCCGCCGATGTCGGCGGGCGCGTCGTCGCCCTCGTCTCCCCGCACGCCGGCTACCAGTATTCGGGCGCTGTCGCGGCGCACGGCTACCGACTCATCCGCGGGCGCTCCTACGAGACGGTCGTCGTCATCTCCCCCTGCCACGTCGAATACTTCGATTTCTCGTCCGTCTTCCCCGGCGCGGCCTACGAGACGCCGCTCGGCGCGATCCCGGTGAACAGGGAGATCGTCGAGCTGCTCGCCGGAACGGGCGGTCGCGTCCGCGCGGCGATGGAAGGGCATCGCGTCGTCGCCGGCGGCCGCGGCGAGCACTCCCTCGAGGTGCAGCTCCCCTTCCTCCAGGTGGCGCTCGGCCAGTTCGACCTCGTGGCGATCGTCATGGGCGACCAGAGCGCATCGAACGTCCGCATCCTCGGCGAGGCCCTCGGCGAGGCCCTCGCCGGTCGGAACGCGCTGATCGTGGCGAGCACGGACCTCTCCCATTTCCACGCCGGACGGGAGGCCGGCAGGCTCGACGGCGTCTTCCTCGACGGCCTCCGCGGCTTCTCGGTTGAACAGCTCCTCTCCTCGCTCTCCTCCGGCGGCACGGAAGCGTGCGGCGGCGGACCGACTGCGGCGGCGATGATCGCCGCCGGCCGACTCGGCGCATCGCGGTGCGACGTCCTCGCCTACGCGACGTCGGGGGACGTGACGGGAGACCACTCGAGCGTCGTCGGGTACGTTTCCGCAGCGATGATCGCAGCCGGATCAACCGGCGACGAGGAACCGCAAGGAACGAAGCGCTCTTCTTCGCGGGGCGCCCCCGGGGACGACGCGGGTCTCGACGACGGCACCCGCCGGTTCCTTCTTCGCCTCGCCCGGCGAACGATCGCACGTGCGCTCGGCGACGACGCGCCCCTCCCCGAACGGCCCGCCTCGAACGTCCTCGGCGAGAAGCGAGGCGGCTTCGTCACGCTGAAGAAGGGCGGCCGGCTTCGCGGCTGCATCGGGTACATCGAGGCGGTCAAACCCCTCGCCGACACGATCAGCGAGATGGCCGTCGCCGCCGCCTTCGACGACTACCGCTTCCCTCCCGTGACGGCTGACGAGATCGACGGTATCGAGATCGAGATCTCCGTCTTGAGCCCCGTCGTCAGGATCGCCGACCCCGGTCGCGTCGAGGTCGGCAGGCACGGGATCATCATCACCCGCGGCTCCCATCGAGGCCTCCTCCTGCCGCAGGTCGCCGTCGAGTGGAACTGGGACCGCGAACGCTTCCTCGACCAGACCTGCGTGAAGGCCGGCCTCGAACCGGGAGCGTGGCGAAAAGAGGGAACCGTCATCGAGGTCTTCTCGGCCGATGTCTTCTCCGAACGCGGGCTCGGCCTGCGCTGAACCCCCTCACCACCGACCGGCCACGATGACGGCTGCCGCCGCGTGGATGCCGGCGACGAGAAGGATCGTGCCTTCGAATCCCGACACGGGCACGAGCACGATCCCCCCGGCCAGCGCGCCGATGCAGGCGCCGAAGAGATCCAGCGAATAGAAGAGGGCCGGCGGCGTGGCGCCGCCGGGATACGCTTCCGCGACGACCGCCGGGTAATAGGCGCCGGTGAGCATGCCGAGCGCCGCGGCGAGAATGAAGGGAGCGGGTCCCGCGCCCCCCGCCGGCGACGGCGAGACGACCCACCACGCGAGTGCCGCGGCGTGGAGCAGGAAGAGCGCGTGCAGCAGTCTCAGGTACCCCCGGCCCGAGAAGCCGCCGCGAATGGAGATGATCGCGCCGGCGGCCGCGCCCGCCATGAAGAGCGCGGTGAGAAGAACGAATCCGTGGTACAGGAGCCCCGACCTCGACTGGAAAGCGAGCAGGACGACGATCTGCGCGAGGAACCCGGCGAGGCCGACGCCCCAGATCGCCGCACCGGCGGCACGGCCCCGGCGCAGGGAGGCGATGAAGACGACAAAAACGACCAGGCCGAGTGCCGCGGGCGGCAGCCGGGGATCGATCCCGGCGAGATCGCCGATGGCCGCGACGGCGGTCGAACCGATCCGCCGACCCTCGAGCGCGAGCTCCTGGAGGGGCAGGACGGGCCGCGCGTCCGTGTTGAGCGCCCCTCCACGCCCGCCGTCGACCGACGTCCTGAACCATGCGAGCCGCTCGGGCGAGAAGCGGTAGGGCAGATCGCCCCGCGTGAGGAACTCCGCCTCGACGCCCCGGCTTTCGAGCCGCGCGAGTATCGTGTCGGCTTTGACGAAATCCGCCGGCGCGACGATCCAGGCTCCCGGCAAAAAAAGCGTCCCGCCGAGCGCCGAACAAATCGTGCGATCGAGCGTTCCGAGGACCCGCGCCTCGGCGGCCGAGACGAAATTCTCCGCGGCCGGATGCCGGCAGCAGACGATCCCCCCGGGACAGAGCGCCTGGCCGGCCGCGGCGAAGAATTCCGCGGTGAAGCATCGGTTCGCCAGGAGGGTGAGCGGCGGCGGCAGGCCGAGGATGACGACGTCGTAGCGCCCCGGCGTTCGCGCGAGATGCGCCCTGGCATCGCCGACGACGAACCGGACCGCCGGTCGCGTCTCCGGCGCGGGCTCCCCCGCCTCGAGGGCCGCGTCGAGGAGCTTTCCGTCGAGCTCGACGCAATCGATCTCCCGCACCGACGGATGCATCGCGGCGGCCTCGATGCCGCCGCCGAGCGCGCCGCCGACGATCAGCACCCGACGCGGCGACGGATGGAGCAAAAGCGGCAGGTGGACCGCCTCCGCCGTCCGCTCCGGTTCCGGAACGGAGAAGAGCCGCCCGCCGCCGGAAAAGAAGGTGCGCATCCCCCCCCGTGACACGACGGCGATCTCGCCGTAGCGCGAGGAGCCGAACCGTTCGACCCTGTAGCCCCGGAAGAGGCGTTCCGCGGTCGCCCGGTCGAGCCCCGGCGCCGAGGCGACGAGGAGAAGGCCGGCGATGAACGCGACGACGATGCCCGCGGGGCGGCGCCCCCCGCCCCCCGCGGAGGGGATGACGGCCGCCATGACGAGGACGGCCGCGGCGACGGCCCCCGCGAGCTGCGACAGGACCGGCACGACAAGGAAGGCGAACAGCGTCGCGCCGACGAGCGCGCCGAGCGCCTCGAGCACGTATGCGCGCGATATCCCTCCGGCGACGCGCCGTCCGCCGGCGAGCACGAGACTCGCTGCGTTGTAGAAGGAACCGTAGAGAAGACAGAACGGGGCGGGCAGGAGCAGGCATGCGGCGATCGCCAACCCGAAGGGCGGCAACGCTCCCGGCGTTTCGACGAGCGCGGCGCGGGCCAGGCGGATCGCGAGCACCGTCGACGGGATCAGCAGCCCCGCCGCGAGCGCGAGGAGACCGAAGCCGCTGTCCGGAATGAGGCCGCGCCGCGCGAGGATCCGCCCGCCGAGGATGCCGCCCGCGCCCGTCCATGCGAGCCAGCCCGCGAGCAGGAAGGCGACGACGAGTTCGGAGCCCGTGAAGAGGGGCATCATCTCGCGGAGAAAGATCGCCTGCGCGATCGTCGCCCCGAGTCCGAGGACGACGACGGTCTCCGTGTGGATCTGCCGTGTCGACGTCGGGATCGCGGATCCCTCATCTCTCGAAATAGTCCGTTTCGAAGGCCTGCCCGAATTCGTAGACGTCTCCGAAGTCCTCGATGCTGTCCCCCTCGTTCTCGCCGAGGAGACCGGCGTCGATCAGATCGTAGACGACCCGCCCGAAGTCACGCGTTTCGGTGACCCCCCAGTGCTCGAAGACGCTCTTCGCCATCGGTCCGAACCGTTCGACGGCGACGTCCCGTATCGTGTCGAGCAGCTCGTTTCCGGTCACCGTTCCCCGCCGTTCGCCGATCGCGCGCTCGGCCGCCTCCATCACGAATGCGTAGGCCGCCGCATCGTACCGCCGCGTCGTCGCCTGATCGCCTTTCGCGCAGTCCATCGTCAACCCTTCCGTATCACCGTGTCCCGGCGGAAGGCGGGATCGCTCCGCGGGTAGTCGACGGTGTAGTGCAGGCCGCGCGACTCCTTCCGCGACCGGGCCGACTCGACGACCAGTCCGCTCACGAGCACGATGTTGCGGAGCTCGACGAGATCGGAGATCGCGCCGTGCCGCGCGAAGAGGCTCTTGACCGTCTCCTGGACGAGACCGAGACGCGCCGCCGCCATGCCGAGCCGCTCGTCGGACCGGACGATCCCCACGTAGTCCCACATGATGCGTCTCGCCAGATCCCAGTCGTGATCGACGATGACCGTGTCGAGCGTTTCGGGGTCGCCCTTCGCCGGCCCGTCGGGGATCCTGCCCGTCCATGCCGGCAAACCGGGCTCCCCGGCGATCCGCCCGGCGCATCGGGCCGCCATGACGATCGCCTCGAGGATCGAATTGCTCGCGAGGCGGTTCGCCCCGTGGACTCCCGAGCACGCCACCTCCCCGATCGCGGACAGCCCGGGCAGATCGGTTTTTCCGTTTATGTCCACGCGAACGCCGCCGCACATGTAGTGCGCCGCAGGCACGACGGGGATCGGGTCGCTGCCGATATCGATGCCGAACTGCAGGCAGGTCGCGTAGATGTAGGGAAACCGCCGCTTGATCCACTCGGACGGCCGGTGCGAGATGTCGAGGAGGACGAACTTGTCGCCGCTGCTCTTCATCTCCTGGTCGATCGCCCTGGCGACGACGTCGCGCGGCGCGAGCTCGGCGCGCGGATCGTAGTCACGCATGAACTCGCGTCCCTCCTGCGTCCTGAGGACGGCTCCCTCGCCGCGCATCGCCTCGGAGATGAGCTGCGACTTCGCATCGGGGTGATAGAGGCACGTCGGGTGGAACTGTACGAACTCGAGGTTGGCGATCGATGCGCCCGCCTCGTAGGCCATCGCGATCCCGTCACCGGTGGCGATATCGGGATTCGACGTGTAGAGGTAGATCTTCCCCGCCCCGCCCGTCGCGAGAACGGTATGCCGGGCGAGAAAGGTCTTCATGCGCCCGCTCGTCCGGTCGAGCGCCCGGACGCCCCGCACGGCGCCGTCGGCGAGAACGAGATCGATGGCGAGGATGTTCTCGACGATCTCGATCCGCTCGTGCTCGAGAACGGACCTGACCAGCTTGTCCTCGATCTCCCGCCCCGTGACGTCGTCGAAATGGACGATGCGCGGGGCGGAATGCCCCCCCTCGCTCCCGAGCAGCAGCGCGCCGCTCGCCTCGTCGCGGTTGAAACGGACGCCGATCCCGAGCAACTCCCGTATCCGGGCCGGCCCTTCCCTGACCATGACCTCGACCGCGTCCTCGTGGCAGAGCCCCCTGCCGGCGGCGATGGTGTCGCCGATGTGCAGCTCGAAGGAATCGGCCTCGCCGATGACGGTGGCGACTCCGCCCTGCGCGAAGTTGGTGTTGCTGAGCGGCGCTTCCTTCTTGGTGATGACGAGGACGTCGGCCGAATCCGCCGCCTTGAGCGCGAAAAGAAGCCCGGCGGCGCCGCTGCCGATCACGAGGATGTCAGTCCGTACGGTCTCCATGGGGTCTCCTCCCGTCGTCCGGATAATAGGAAAATACGATTCCCCGCCGCAACAGAAAGTCGCGCATCGTGCAATATGCGTCCAATCCGGGCGCCTCCGGTTCCGGGGCCAGCCGTATACTCTTGCAGTATAGCCGGTTGCAAACACCGCGACTCCGTCCCGCTTGGCACAATCATTGCGTATCCCCCCGTGAACGCGTATACAGCCGACACGTATGAGGAGGTCACCCGATGTCAGGCAGAAAGTTCACGTTCATCGCGCTGATGCTGACCCTCGTGGCGGGGGCCGCGATCATCGGTTGCGACGAAGACAGCAATTACGATCAGCGAACCGTTCTCTACGTCTCCAATTTCAACGAGGGCAAGCCGTTCCTGAGCGATGTCCTCAACCAGGGCGATTCCCTCTACTACGACGACGAGGTCACGTACAAGATCTCCGACGACTACGTCGAGGAGGACTGGCTCAAGGTCGAGTTCCACAACAAGCCCTACAACGGGATCATCGATCCCGCCTCGGGCGCGCTGGGCGATTTTCTCCTCACGGGCTACGATGTGAGCTTCATCCCGATGGGCGGCGCCGCGGTGCCGGTGCAGAACTTCTCGGGGACGATGAGCACGCTCGTGCCGGCCGATGCCTACGTCGAGGCCTACATCCTGCTGGTGCCCTTCGCGGCGAAGCTCGTGACGCCCCTCTTCGACATCCATTACTCGAACAGCGAGATCCTGGCCAACGCGTACATCACCTTCCACGGCCACGAGGTGCAGACCGAGCGGGACATCGATTTCAGCGCAAGCATCGTGGTGGGCTTCGCCGACGTCCTCAACGAGGACCGGCCCGACGACGACTGATCGCACGACCCCTCATCGGATCGACACGACGACGGCCCGCCTTCCGAGGCGGGCCGTTTCCGTCTGCCTCCGCGAGCCGCGGGTCGCCACCGGCTCGCCGGTCACCTCTCCGGCGAAACCCAGACCGGCAACCGTTCGATCCCCTCCGTCCCGGTCTCTATCTCGATCGCGAACAGGTCCCGTCCCCGCGGAACGAGCCCCGCCACCTTCGCCCAGTCCTTCTCGGTCGTGACGAGCGCCGTTTCCCCGCCGGCCGTCTCGACGAGCAGCCGGATGTCCGCGTCAGTGTACCGGTGATGATCCTCGAAACGGACGCTCGCGACCGCCTCGCCGCAGAGGGGCGCGGCGAGCGATTCGAACGAGGCGGGACGCGCGATCCCCGAGAAGAGGAGGACGCGCCTGTTTGCGAGGGCGTCGAGCGGCAGGATCCGGCCGCCCGGCGCAAGGAGGCGCGTCGGGACGTGCCTGGAGAAGAGCACCGGCTTTCCCCGCGTCCACCGTTCGGCCTCGCCGGGGATTGTTCGTCCCGCCGCCCGCGTGAAGACGATCGCGTCGGCGCGCGCCGCCGCGCCCGCCGGCTCCCTGAGCGTGCCCAGCGGCATGAGCTGCCCGTTCCCGAAGGGGCGCTCGTGATCGAGAAGCAGGATATCGAGGTCCCGCCAGACGGCGCGGTGCTGGAAGGCGTCGTCGAGGATGACGTGTGTCGGATCGAAGAGGGACGTTGCCGCGCTGACGCCGCGCGACCGGTCGGGATCGATGACCACGGGGATCCCCCGGGACGCGTAGAGACACGCCTCGTCCCCCGCGACGTCCGGATCGGGGTCGCCGGGCGGGGCGATCTCGACGCCCGCCGCCGCGGCGTCGGCGACCGGCGCGCCCGCCGGCAAG